>NZ_LZJM01000161.1:0-41353 GCF_001667665.1 Mycobacterium sp. E342 | reverse complement strand
GCGCTCACCACTGGACACCGGCCCCCCCGGCGCCCGAATTGCCGCCGCCCGGCGATCCCGGAATTGCGAATCCCTAACGAATTCGATTCGTAAAGGCCTCTGCCTATTGCCGCGTTATTTGACGTGTATAAGACACGTGAATAGTGCGGAACCGGTAGCCGAGTGAAATGGATCGGTTCGTGCAAGGTTTGTGAGATGGACCACGCCGCGCGTCGGATCGGTCGCGAACGATTTGCACGGAATCAATGCGAAAGTGTGCCCCGGGTGTCGAATAAGATGCCCGGGGCACACTTTGCTGACGGCGAGGCCGCAGCCGGCGTCGACGGTCGGCGGATATGCTGGCCCTGCTCGCCGGGATCGAGCGGGCCCAACCTTGAGGACGAACCTAGGCGGGAATCGGCAATGATCTTCATCGTCGTCAAGTTCGAGACCAAGCCCGAGTGGACGGACCGCTGGCCAGAGCTCGTCACCTCGTTCACAGCCGCCACCCGCGCCGAGGAAGGTAACCTCTGGTTCGACTGGTCGCGCAGCCTCGACAATCCGGCCGAGTACGTGTTGGTGGAGGCCTTCCGTGACGCTGAGGCGGGCGGCGTCCACGTCAACAGCGATCACTTCCAGCGGGCGATGCGGGAGCTACCGCAGGCCCTGAAGTCGACCCGAAGATCATCAACCAGACGATCGACGCGTCGGGCTGGTCGGAGATGGGGGAGATGTCGGTCGACTAGCCGACTTCGCTTACGGTGACCGTGATTTCGTCGCCCAGCCGATAGCCGGGAGCCAGCGGAAGCGTGTCGCCGCTCCAGAACTTGCCCGGATCGAACCAATTCGCGTTCTTGTCCGTGTCGAGCAATCCCATTTCCTCATAAGTGATGGCCACCGTCTCCGCGCAATAGGCCGTCGAAAGGCTCATCTTGCGTTCTTCGCGCCGGCGTCGGGTCTGCACTCGAACCTTGTTGTCCACCAACGGGATTCCGCGCACCCAGTCGTTGATGGTCGGGAGCCGGCCGCGGAACCAGCGGCCCGTCAGCCGAGCGGTGGTGGGAAACGCGGTGCCGTCCATCCGTGCGATCACCCGCAGCAGCTTGTTCTCCTGTTCGCGGGTCGGGTTGGGCGTCAGCTGGCGCAGCCAGCACCGTTGGTCGTAGCGCTGCGTCCACTGCAGGACGGCCTGGTGCAGATCGTTGAGTTGCACACCGCGGTGGTTGGTTCCGGTCCACATGTCGACCAGCTTGTCGCCCAGCTCGGCGTGCCAGATCAGCGGCGGCAGGTCATCGATGGCCACCGTCATACCCACGTGATTCACCGGCGCGTTCGTCAACGTCTGAATCGCGCGGTCGGGCCGCGAGCGGCCGCGAAACAGCCAGAGATCGCCGGTGCGCGTCTCGTTCAACGCTTCATGGAGGGTCAGCATCATGAGTCGGCGAGGGCTTCTCGTGCGGCTCTCTGCGCCGCATTGGCGGCGGGATAGCCGGCGTAGCCCGCCATGTGGTAGATCACCTCTTCGATCTCGGTGATGCTCAGCCCGTTGCGCAACCCGATCCTGAAATGAGATTTCAATTCGTCGGTGGCCCGCAGGGCGATGAGCGCGCCGAGCGTCACCAGGCTGCGCGAGCGTCGATCCAGCCCGGGCCGGGCCCACAGCGCGCCGAAGACGTGGTCGACGCCCAACTCGAGGAGTTCGTCGGCGATGCCGCCGTCGCGCAGCGTGGTGGCGTCGTCCGGGATCAGGCCGGGCACCATGTCCCTGAACACGCTCAGGCCTTCGGCGCGGGGGTCAGCCATTGGGTCCGCCTTTCGATCGGGTGTCCGGGAGATCCGGTACCCCCGGTGATGACGGCGACTTCGTCGCGAAGGGTTTCGATGCGGCAGTTCCTGCTTGAGCCCGTTCGGCGTTGCAAGAGCACACAAGTTAATCACAGCGCGAATACTCTGGGGTCATGCGCAGTGTGTGGAAGTGGCTCGGGCTGGCCGGCGTCGCCGGCGTCGTCGCCGGAGGCGCGCTGGTGGTTCGCGACGAACGGAAACGGCGCGCCTACACCGCGGACGAGGTCCGGTCCCGCCTGCATCAGCGGCTGGCCGAGTACGACGCCGAGGGCTTTCAGTCCCGATCCGGATCGGCCGGGGCCTCGACGGCGAACAACCGGTAATCACCCGAAAAACCCTTGAGTACGACGTCGCGCCCGTCGTCGAAGTGGATGTCGTCGCAGTCGGACAGGGCGTCTCGCACCGGTTGACTCACCAGGATCTCGCCACCGGTTGCCTGTGCCGCCACCCGCGCCGCCATCGCGACGTTGCGGCCGAACAGATCGTCGCCGCGGCGCACCGAGCGACCCATGTGGATGCCGATCCGCACCCGAATCTCCTCGTGCCTCTTGCGTTTTGCGTCCTTGCGTAGCGCGCGCTGCAAGTCGATGCCGCACCGCACCGCCTGGTCGGCGCGGGCGAAGGCGATCATGAAGCCGTCGCCCTGGCTCTTCACCACATGCCCGGAGCGCCGCTGTACGAGGTCCGACACGAGCTTGTCATGCGCCGCAATGAGCTTGACCCAGGCGCGGTCGCCGATGCGTTCGTTGAGGGCGGTGGATTCCTCGATGTCGGAGAACAGGATCACCACCCGGCCGTCGGGCGTGACCCGCGCCAGGTCCGGACGCTCCACTTCCGCCCAGTCGGCGAGCTCTTCGATCGAACTGCGCACGACGGCGCCGAAGCCTTCTTTGCGCAGCAGGTTTGCGGTGTTCCACACCCTTTTGACGGCCTCGCGCCCACCCGACAGCAGCTGATTGCGGGTGTCGGTCTGGTGCCGCAACTCCTCGATCTCCTGGCGGCTGCGCACCAGCAGCCGCGCCAGCACGGCGAGTGCGACGGCTTCGACCGCGGCGACGCCGGCCAGCACGTAGGCCGTGACATGCAGCGCATCACCCACGCAAGCATCCTGCCAAGGCCGCATTAGCTTCAGGTTGTCGGGCCCAAATGCAATGTCTAGGGTTGAGCTCGGGCCGCCGCGGGTAGCGAATCTCAAGGGAGGTGCGCGTCTTGGCCGACGGTGATAGTTCTTCGAATCTGCTGGTGATCTTCGGTATTACCGGCGATCTGGCCCGCAAGATGACCTACCGCGCCCTGTACCGCCTCGAGGCGCGCAAGCTGCTCGACGTCCCGATCATCGGCGTGGCCAGTGACGACATCCCCCTCGAGAAGCTGGTCGACCGGGCCCGCGAGGCCGTCAAGGCCTCGGGCGAGGAGTTCGACGATGCCGTGTTCGACCGGCTCGCCGACCGGCTGTCGTATCTGCACGGCGACGTCACCGACGAAGAGCTCTACGGGCGGCTCGCCAAGGAGATCGGCAAGGATTCCCGGCCGCTGTACTACCTGGAGATGCCGCCGTCGTTGTTCGCGCCGATCGTGGAAAACCTCGCCAAGGCCGACCTGTTGGAGTGCGCGCGCGTAGCCGTGGAGAAGCCCTTCGGCCACGACCTGGCCTCGGCGCGCGACCTCAACACCCGGCTGCGCGCGGTACTCGACGAGGACCAGATCCTGCGGGTCGACCATTTCCTGGGCAAGCAACCCGTCGAAGAACTGCAGTACCTGCGGTTCGCCAACAACGGCCTGGCCAAGCTGTGGGACCGCGACAGCGTTTCCGAAATCCACATCACCATGGCCGAGGACTTCGGCATCGAGGACCGCGGCAAGTTCTACGACGCGGTCGGCGCGCTGCGTGACGTCGTGCAGAACCATCTGCTGCAGGTGCTCGCGCTGGTCGCGATGGAGCCCCCCGTCGGGCCCAGCGCGGATGACCTGAACGACAAGAAGGCCGAGGTGTTCCGGGCGATGCCTGCGCTGGATCCCGAGCGCTGCGTGCGAGGTCAGTACCGCGGCTACACCGACGTCGACGGGGTGGCCAAGGATTCCCAGACCGAGACCTACATCGCGCTGCGGACCGAGATCGACAACTGGCGCTGGGCCGGCGTGCCGATCTTCCTGCGCGCCGGCAAGGCACTGCCGGAGAAGGTCACCGAGGTCCGCATGTTCCTCCACCACGTTCCCGGGTTTTCGTTCCTGCCCAACCGTCGGCCGCCCGAACCCAATCAGATCGTGCTCCGCATCGACCCCGATCCCGGGATGCGGCTGCAGCTGTCCGCCCAAGTCGGCGACGCGTGGCATGACGTCCACCTGGACTCCTCGTTCGCCGAGGATCTCGGCGAGGCCGTGCGCCCCTACGAGCGGCTGCTGTACGCCGCGCTCACCGGGGACCGCCAGCTGTTCGCCCGGGAAGACGCCATCGAAGAGACGTGGCGGATCGTGCAGCCCGTGCTGGACAAGCCGGGCCGGATCCATCACTACGATCCGGGCTCCTGGGGACCCGACGCCGCGCAGTCGCTGCTGCACGGTCACCGCAGCTGGCAGGAGCCGTGGCTGCCCAAGCAGACGTCGTCACAGTAAGGAGAACAGGAAGAGATGCAGCTCGGGATGATCGGCCTTGGCCGGATGGGTGCCAACATCGTCCGCCGCGTCGCCAAGGACGGACACGAATGCGTGGTCTACGACCACAACCCCGACGCGGTCAAGGCGATGGCGGGGGAGGAGCGGACCACCGGCGTGTCGTCGGTGAAAGAGCTCGCCGAAAAGCTGACCGCTCCCCGGGTCGTCTGGGTGATGGTGCCGGCCGGGACCATCACGACCGGGGTCATCGAGGAGCTGGCCAACACGCTGGAGTCCGGCGACATCGTCATCGATGGCGGCAACTCGTACTACCGCGACGACATCCGCCACGCAAAAACCCTGTCCGACAAGGGCATTCACCTACTCGACTGTGGCACCAGCGGCGGCGTGTGGGGCCGGGAACGCGGCTACTGCCTGATGATCGGCGGTGACGACGAGGCCTTCCTGCACGCGGAGCCGATCTTCGCCACCGTCGCACCGGGCGTGGACGCCGCGCCCCGCACACCGGGGCGCGACGGCGAGGTCGCCCGGTCGGAGCAGGGCTATCTGCACTGCGGTCCGTCCGGCGCCGGGCACTTCGTCAAGATGGTGCACAACGGCATCGAGTACGGCATGATGGCCTCGCTCGCCGAGGGGCTCAACATCCTGCGCAACGCCGACATCGGCAAGCACGTGCAGCAGGGTGACGCCGAAACGGCGCCGCTTTCGAATCCGGAGTTCTACCAATACGACTTCGACATCCCCGAGGTCGCCGAGGTGTGGCGGCGCGGCAGCGTCATCGGTTCCTGGCTGCTCGACCTGACCGCGATCGCGCTGCACGACTCGCCCGACCTCAAGGAGTTCTCCGGACGGGTGTCGGACTCGGGGGAGGGTCGCTGGACCGCCATCGCGGCGATCGACGAAGGCGTCCCGTCGCCGGTGCTGACGACCGCGCTGCAGTCCCGTTTCGCGTCGCGTTCACTCGACGACTTCGCCAACAAGGCGCTGTCGGCGATGCGCAAGCAGTTCGGCGGGCACGCCGAGAAGCCGGCGAACTAGACCGGTACCGCCACTGACTGTGGCGGCTGATTCAGTGGCGTTTGACGAACTTGACCACGGCGTCGCTGAACGCGTCGTTGTCGTCGCCGGCCGCGGTGTGCCCGGCTTTGGGCAGCTCCACGAACTCCGCGCGCGGAACGCTGGCCAGGAAGTGCCGAACCCCTTCGGGGCTGACGACGTCGGAGAGCTTTCCGCGGATCAACAGCACGGGAATCGACAAGTTCTTGGCGGCCTGTTCGAACTTCTCCGTGCGCAGTTCGGGATCGTCCCCGGGCTTGGTCATGAACGCCGGGTCCCAGTGCCAGTACCAGCGGCCGTCGCGCAGGCGCAGGTTCTTCTTCAGCCCCTCGGGGCTGCGCGGCTTGTCCCGGTACGGGAGATAAGCGGCCACCGCGTCGGCGGCCTCCTCCAGCGAGTCGAACCCGTCGAGGCCGCTGATCATGAAATCGCGGATGCGGGCGCTGCCGCCCTTCTCGAATCGGGGCACCACGTCGACGAGGACCAGTCGGGTCACCACCGCCGGCCCCGCCCGGTGGGCGGCGAGGATGCCGGTCAGTCCGCCCATGCTCGCGCCGATGATCATCACCGGCCGCCCGATCGCCTCGATCACCCGCAGGACGTCGGCCGTGAGGGTCTCGACGTCGTAGTCGGCGTTGGGCGCGCGGTCGCTGTCGCCGTGCCCGCGGCTGTCGAGCGCCACGACGTGCAGGCCCTCGTCGGCGAGGGTTTGGCCGGTGTTCTTCCAGGAATGGCGGTTCTGCCCGCCGCCGTGCAGCATCAGGACGCTGGGCCGGCCCGCGCCGTCGGTCCGGCGATTCCATTCGTCGGCGACCAGGGTGATCCCGCCTGCGCCGGAAAACTCGACCGTCTCGGGGCTGCTGGTGACGGTGCTCATGCGACCTGACGTTACATAGCGCGTATATGCACCTTTCGCCGGGTCGACGGCGCGGTGAGTTTCCGGCTCCGCCGGGGTCTATCCGGTGACAACACCACGAGTGAAACAAGGAGGCCGCGGCCAATGCCATCGATCACCCCGTCGTTGTGGTTCGACCACGACTTGGAGGAGGCGGCGAGGTTCTACACCTCGATCTTCCCCAACTCGCACATAGAGGGCTTCAACCTGACCACGGAGGCCGGCCCCGGCGAACCGGGCACCGTCCTGTCCGGCAGTTTCGTTCTCGACGGCACCCGCTTCATCGGCATCAACGGCGGCCCGCACTTCCGGTTCGACGAGGCGGTGTCCTTCACCATCCACTGCAAGGATCAGGACGAGGTCGACTACTACTGGGACCGGTTGACCGATGGCGGCGAGGAGTCGCAGTGCGGCTGGTGCAAAGACCGCTTCGGCCTGAGCTGGCAGATCATCCCGGACCGGCTCTACGAGTTGATCGGAGATCCCGATCGGGCCCGCGCCGCGGCGGCCACTCAGGCGATGTATGGCATGCGAAAGATCGTCATCGACGACCTGGACCGAGCCGCCGCCCAGGTATAGCGAAACCCCTTGCCGCATTGGCAATTTGACCGCTTGTGGCATGTGGTCGGTGCGTATTCGACCCGCACGCGTTAGGTTGGTCCCTGCGGACGCGCCGAGCAGGGAGTCAATATGGGTGAACCAGGCTGGATCGACGTGCCCAGCCCGGCTGGGAACCTGAAGGCACTCACCTGGGGGCCACGCGATGCCCCCATCGCCTTGTGCCTGCACGGCTTCCCGGACACCCCCTACGGATTTCGCAAGATCGCCCCGCCGCTCGTCGGGGCGGGCTGGCGGGTGGTGGCGCCCTTCATGCGCGGGTACGCGCCGTCGTCCATTCCCTCCGACGGCAGCTACCACGTCGGCGCGATGATGGACGACGCACTGCGGGCGCGCTCGGCGGCGGGCGGCACCGACCGTGACGTGGTGATCGGCCACGACTGGGGGGCGATCGCCACCACCGGTCTGGCCGCCATGCCCGACAGTCCGTTCACCAAGGCGGTGATCATGTCGGTGCCGCCCTCGGCGTCCTTCCGTCGCAAGGCCGGCGGCGCCGAGCGGGGTCGACTGGCCGCGCACCTGGCGCGTCAACTGCTGCGCAGCTGGTACATCATGTACTTCCAATTGCCCTGGCTGCCAGAGCATTCCGCGTCCTGGGTGCTGCCGCTGCTGTGGCGGCGGTGGTCGCCGGGGTACCGCGCCGACGAGGACCTGCGCCACGTCGACGCCGCGATCGGGACGCCGGAGAGCTGGCGGGCGGCGCTGGGCCCCTACCGCGCCACGATCCGCAACACCCGGCCGCCCGCGCAGTATGCCGAGCTGAACGAGCTGTGGACCCAAGAGCCCGTGTGGCCGTGCCTGTACCTGCATGGCCGCGACGACGGCTGCATGACACCGGCTTTCGCCCGCTGGGCGGAGAAGGTGTTGCCGCCGGGCAGCGAGGTGGCCATCGTCGAACACGCGGGACACTTCCTGCAGCTCGAACAGCCCGACAAGGTCGCCGACCTGGTGCTCGGGTTCATCGGCTCGCCCGGCTGAATGCCCGCGCAGCGGATGGCCGCCGTCGATGCGCAGTTCTATTGGATGTCGGCCAAGATCCCCAGCGACGAGTTCTTGCTGTACGCCTTCGACGGCGAACCCGCGGACTACCTTGCCGCCGTCGAGCACCTCTGCGGCCGGGCGCGCGCCTGCCCGGCGCTGACGACGCGGGTGCGCGACGGGAACCCGCTGACCTACCCGAAGTGGGTGCCGGCGACCGTTACACCGGAGCGGGTGGTCCGCCACGACCTCGACGACCAGACCTGGGCCGGCTGCCTGGCGGCGGTCGTCGCGCTCGCCGACGACCAGCTCAACGTGCACCGCACACCCTGGCGGGTGCACGTCTTCACCCCGGTGCTGGGCATCCCCGGCGTGACCGGCCCGGGCAGCGTGACGGTCATGCAGGTCGCGCACGCGCTGGCTGACGGGGCGCGGGCGTCGGCGATGGCGGCCTGGCTGTTCGGTCGGCCCGCTCCCGTGCCCGCGGTCCGACGGCTGCGGAGCGGATTCTTGCCGTGGCGAGCGGCCCAGGCGGCCCGAGCCCACCGCGAGCTCCAGCGCGACACCCGTGCCGGGCTCCTGGCCCCCGGGCCCGGTCCTCGACCCCTGCTGCCGACGAACACGCGTCCCGGGGCGGCCCGCTCGGTGCGCACGCTGGTGCGACGTCGCGATCAGCTGCGCGGCCCCACGGTCACCGTGGGCGTGCTGAGCGCGGTGTCCACCGCGCTGTCCAACCTGCTGGGCGATGTCGCCGATACGCTGGGCGCCGAGGTCCCCATGGCCAAACCCGGTGTACCGCATGCACACAACCACTTCGGCAACGTCGTCGTCGGGCTTTACCCGAAGCTGGGATCGGATGCCCGCGCCGAGCGGATCGCCGCGGAGCTGGCCAATGGCCGGCGTCGCTTCGCTCATCCGGCGACGCGTTACGCCGACCGGGCTTTCGCGGCCGTGCCCGCACCACTATTGCGTTGGGGCATAGCACAGTTCGACGCCGACGTCCGTCCGTCGCAGGTGTCCGGCAACACGGTGGTGTCCAGCGTTCACCGCGGACCGGCCGACCTGGCCTTCGGGGGCGCCCGGGTGGTCCTGACGGCCGGCTACCCGGCGCTGTCGCCGGTAATGGGGCTGACGCACGGCGTGCACGGCATCGGCGACACCATCGCGATCAGCGTGCATGCGGCGGAGTCGGCCGTTACCGACGTCGACGCCTACCTGCGGCTCCTGGACGCGGCGCTGTAGCTATTGCGCGTCGCCGGATCTGGCCGCTTCCTCCCGCGTCAGGCCCACGGCGGAGATCAGCTCCTCGTGCAGTTCGAACCACACCGTGTGGTAGGAGTCGATGAGCGGCCGGGTCAGCCAGGCCGTCTCGCCGGCGTGCGCTTTCCCCAGCGCCGCAGCCAGTTTCGCCGAGTAGGCGGCCAGCCGCGGCAGCTGGGCTGCGGCCGCATCGATGATCGGCAGCACCCGCGCGTGCACATCGTCGAGCCGGGCCAGCACTGCCGCGTCGTATTCCGCGTCGTCGTGCGCGTTGGGGCTGCCACCCGGGCCGCCCTTGAGCTGCCAATCCGTGACCACCGCCTTGAAATCGGCGTTGGCCGGGCGAAAGTCGGCGTAGGCGGCTGCGAGCGCGGAGTGGTCCGCGTGCCGGCGTTCCTCGTCGAGGAGCGATGCGAGCCTGTCCCGCCCGCTGGGGGTGATCCGCACCGTCGCGCCGTCGGCGAGCAGGCCCGCCGCGGTGAGCCGTTCGACGACCGCCGTAACTTGGGCGAGCTCGGCGTCCAATGTCGCGGCCAGGTCGGCCGGGCGCACCCGGCCTTTCAGCCGAACCGCCTGCAGCACGGCCAATTCGGTCATGAGGTGGTCCCGCTCGCCAGGCGCAGCGCGGTCAGCATGACGATCAGCGGGGTGGCGGAGACGACGTCGGTGTGCCCGTCGTTCATGGCCATCGCGACGGCGGCCGGCGTGGTGTCGCCCAGCCGCGGGTGGTCACCGGAGGTGTGGGCGCGCAGCGGGCTGAGTCGCCGCGCGATGTCGGCCAGCTCCCGCAGTTCGGGTGTGTCGCTTTCCGACCATGCGGACAGGCTCAGAATGCCCTCGCGCACTTCGCCTTCGGCGCCGTCGACGGTGATCAGCCTGCCGGCCAGCGACGCGGCGACACCCTGGCCGCAACCCACCACGGCCACCCGTCCGAGTTCGCGACTGACCACCGCGGCGTGGCTGGCGGCGCCGCCGACCTCGGTGACGATGCCCTGCGCTGCCAGCATCCCCGACACGTCCTCCGGCCTGGTGTGGTCGCGGACCAGGATCACCGGCTCGCCGCGTTCCGTGGCATCGAGTGCCTCGTCGACGTCGGTGTATGCCTTGCCCGACGCGACCCCCGGGCAGGCGGGTAACCCCTTGGCCAAGAGCCGTGCGGCGAAACGTATTTCGGGCTGCAGGGCGGGCTGCAGCAGCGTCCGCACGTGGGCGGGGGTCACCCGGCGCAGCGTCTCGGCGTCGTCGATGAGTCCCTCGTGGCGTAGCTGCAGCGCCAGTCGGACCGCGGCCTGCGCCGAGCGCTCCGCGTCCCGTGTCTGCAGCAGCCACAGCTTGCCCTGCTCGACGGTGAACTCGATCTCTTGGACGTCGGAGCCGAGTCGCTCCAACCTGCGCGCGGCGTCCATCAATTCGTCGTACACGGCCGGCTGCTCGTCGCGCAGGGCGGTGATCGGCTCGACGTCCACCGAACCCGAGACCACGTCATCGCCCTGCCCGCCGGGCAGCCATTCGCCGAAGGGCGCGTTGTCACCGGTGATGGGGCTGCGCGAAATAAGAACTCCCGCACCGGAGTTGGGGCCGCTGTTGCCGAACACCATCGCTTGGACGACGACCGCGGTGCCGCTGCGGTCGTCGGCGCCGGAGTGGGCGCGGTAGGCGACCGCGCGGGGCGAGTTCCACGAGGCGAACACCGCCTCGATGCCGGCGCGTAGCTGCGCGTAGGGATCGGCGGGCGCCGCTTGGTGTTCGTCTTGGAGTTCGTTAAGGCCGACGATGCGCCGGTACATGCTTTCGAACCGCCGGCGGGTGTCGTGGGCGAAGGCGGCGGCACCGGCGGCGGTCAGTGCGCGCTCGACGTCGTCGTTCATGCCGAGGTCCAGGATCGTGTCCATCATGCCCGGCATCGATTGGGTGGCCCCCGACCGCACGCTGACCAGCAAGGGGCGTGGGCCCCGGCCGAACGTGCGTGAGGTCTGTGCCTCCAGCCAGCTCATCCGGTCGAGCACGTCGTCCCAGATCGAGTCCATCGCCGCCCGCGGATCGGCCAAATAGCGCAGGCCCACCTCGGTGGTGATGCAGAATGCGGGTGGCACCGGCAGACCGTGCCGGCGCATCATCTCGATGCCGTGGCCCTTGTTGCCCAGCAACTCCCGGGGGTGACTTGCTGTGCCGTCGAGCAACACCACGGATTGCGCGTCAGAAGCGGCCCCAGACGCGCCGTGGGGGGCGCCGCTGCCTCGTGCGATACGCGCCGTGGTGCACCCCCTTGTGATCTGCTGCTGATCGGCCAACGTCGGAACGCCCGCAATGTTCCCACACGAATCTGCGCAGTTAGCTGCGCGCCGCTCCTGTTATGCCCTCCGCCCCATGATCTAGGTTTGCAGGTATGACTCCCTACGACGTCGGGCTACTGATTCTGCGGCTGGTGTTGGGCGTGACGTTGGCCGCGCATGGTTACAACAAATTCTTCGGCGGCGGCCGCATCCCCGGCACCGCGCGCTGGTTCGAAAGCATCGGCATGAAGCCCGGCAAGTTTCACGCCACCGTGGCCGCCACCACCGAGATGGCCGCCGGGCTGGGCCTGGCCGCCGGCCTGCTCACACCGATCCCCGCGGCGGGATTCGTGTCGTTGATGCTGGTCGCGGCCTGGACCGTGCACCGGGCCAACGGCTTCTTCATCGTCAAGGAAGGCTGGGAGTACAACCTGGTCCTGGCGGTCAGCGCCGTCGCCGTCGCCACCCTGGGCGCCGGCAAGCTCAGCCTGGATTACGTGGTCTTCGGCCACAACTGGATGGACGGCTGGCACGGCCTGCTGATCTCGGTGGTGCTCGGCCTCGCCGGCGCGATCGGCCAGCTGGTGATCTTCTACCGCCCGCCCGCTAAGCAGGCCGGTTAGCTAGGGGTCGTCCTCATCGTCCCCATCTAGCATCAGCTTTTCGGGGTGGTGGAAGGAGTTGGTGCGGCGTTGCCCGCGAATTTCCGAAGCACCTTTCAGCACCAGCCCTCGGTATCCACCGAGACGGTCAGAGCGGTGGTCGCTGCGGTGGCAACGGGGACAACGCCGACAAGTCGCCAGCCGTGTCAACCAGTTGCGGCCACTGCTCAGCGAGAACTTCTGATCGGGTCGCGAGGCCAACGGCGAAGCCGGAAAGGTTTCGACGTTCGCCGACGTACACGCCAATTCCTCGCCACGGATCGCTCCGTAGCGACACCGGTGCACCGGAGCAGCAGGCACCGGCAGGCACGCTTAGCTCGTAGAACATGCGCCCGCGAGGCCCAGGTTCAGGAAGCTCACCATTGAAACGGCGTCGGATGTGGCCACCCGAGTACACGAGCGGCACATTCAGGAATTGTTGTTCCTCGGTGAAATAGTCGTGGCGCACCTCATCCGGGTAGCCCCATAAGGAGTAATCCGCTGACGCCTCATGCTTGTCTGCGCTGATGGTGTACGGCCGAAAAGTAGTCGTGGTCGGGTAGGCGGAATAGCGCGACGTCTTCTGTCGGGTGCAGTTCGACCGCGCCGATCGGTGAACTGCGAAGGTCACCGTTTTCATCGATGAAACCCACGATTGGTGTGCGGAGCTCGGTGATCTCTGATACCGGCGTCCATGGGTCCGGAATCGGCGCCTTTGCCAGCAGCGTCTTCACGACATGGCGGGCCGTGATCCCGAGGCCTCGGCCGCCGGCGACGAGGAAGCCAGTTCCCTCGACAGTTTCAACGTGCAGCGGGTGTTGGTCTGCAGGTCTTATTACTCCCACAATCAACGGGAGCACATAGCTTGCAATTGTGCCGGGCCGCTGAATCTCACCCCAAATTGGTTGGTTCACAAAGAGTTCCCATTCCGCACCGACCGTTTTCCCTACGACGCCGCCCTCGCTGCCTCATCCGTGTCCTTGAGCACGTCGCGCATTACGGCCTTCTCGACCGGGACGGTGAAGGGATCACCGACGAAGGGTGTGCCGTAGGGATAGGCGGTGGCGGTGTACGTCACTGTGATCTCGTCACCGGCTTTGCCGGGGTCGACGACTAGAACGAGATCTTCGCCGTGGTACTCGCTGCGCCATTCCGGGTACGGCCGAAGCTGCGGGAGTGTAACTATCACGACGAGGTCGCCGTCATCGTTGTGACGCCACTCGATCGGGTATCCGTCTGGCCTCCGCATCCGGCGCACCGGCATCGAGACGGCCGCATAGAGAGGGTCGCTCGGCGGCGTCCAACCGGGGTCCTGAACCTTCATGAACTCGTACGCCGCAAGGCCCTCAAAGCTGACACCGCGTGCACCGTGGAAGGTGATGATGACCTGAACGTCATTGAGGAAACTCTCGGCCGCATTCGAGATGCGCAATCGCAGGGCTGGCCACGCCACGGAGGCGAGGTAATCCCGACAGGCCGGCCAACGTGCTTCCAGCCCTGCGCTGTAGCGGCCGACCTTTTCCTGAATCTGCTCTTCGCTCAAGGGTTCCGGTGGCTTCGGCGGCTTGCCTCCAAGGAGGTATGCCGGTTCGATCGTTGGCATTTTTATTAGGTTGTCGAAAACGGGGTTGTGGCGCAGCGATATCTGGGCGGCCAAGTCCCACGGCCGTTCACGGGCCGCTTTCTCGGCAGCTTCTCGCGACCTCTGGGCCGCTTCTTCGCGCAACTTGGCCTCACGCTCTTTGCGGACCCGCTCATGCCCCTCATCGGAGCGCTTTCGGATGAGATCTTCTTGGCGCCCAACGAAGGCACCGAACAATAGGTCGTCGTCGATGAATGCGTGCGCGGCGCCGTCGACCGACACCAAGACGTTCATCGGCGGGAGGGCCGCGGCCGGGATGCGCAAGAACTGCTCCCGGACGCCAGCCATGTGCGGCCGGTCCAAGATGCCGGCCACCCGTTCCAGGTGGAAGAGATCGATCTTGATGTCGCCGCCCAGCTTCAGGAGACCGGCGCGCTCGGAAAGCCGGAGCTCCTGGTTGGTGACGACGGCCAAGAACTTCGGGTTGTGCTTGCGGGCGGCTTCGATGTCCGCCTTGAGCTTGTCTTCGATCGCCTTCAGCGTCTGCTGGCCTCGGGGGAAGTACACCGCCCACACCCCGTTCTCGCCATTGCGGGTGCACTCGCCGTCGCGGCCAGCGTCGGGACCGCCAAGCGGGTGAGACGGATCGATGTCCTCATAGCCTTCGGCATCGAGAATCTGAGCGGCGAGTCGTTCGGACGGCGGCTGGTCATAGGTCCAGTCCAGCAACCGTTTCTGCGTCTCGTCGGTGCGCAGCGGTTCATCCATAGGCACCATAGGATGTCCAATCCCGGATGTGGCCGAACTCGCCGACTCGCCATCCGGCGCCTATGCCTATGGAGGAACCGGCGTATCTGGTGTTACCGTCAACACTGCACGGCCAAATGCATATCGACGTGAACCCCGACTGGCGGGCCGAACCCCGGTCGGGGTTTCGTCACAGTCCTGGCCAAAACGCTACCCCCATCCCCCGACGCGATCGCGCAACACGGACGGTGTGCTCGCGTGTCGGCCACCCCTATACGGGACGCGGCTCACCGTCTCCCCGGAACCGGCCTCGGTACTCAGTCAGGCTGAGCACCGGAGCCGCCTTATTTTTCGGGTACTTGTCATCGTCCGGGCGCTGCGCGCCATACAGGCCGCGGAAGCGGGCCTTCTGATCGAGGAGTCGGCAGCAGAACACTGAAACAAAGGTGGCGCACGTGATTTGATCAGGCGACAGCCGCGGTCTCGGCTTCGCGGACTTCCATCGCGGCGCGCTCGCCGGAGCGGATCGCGCCGTCGATCCACCCGCACATGACGGCCGAGCTCTCCGTCCCGGCCCAGTGGACGCGACCACACGGCTCGCGCAGGGTGTAGCCGAATTCGGTCAGCACGCCGGTGGGGGCGTGGCCGATCATCCCGCCGCCGGAATAGCGCTCGGTCGTCCAGTTCTGTTCGTGGTACTCCCGCGGCGTTCGGGCCTTCTCGCCGAACCGGTCGACCAACTCGCCGACGAGCGTCGCCTTACGCTCGGCTTCGTTGAGCTTCGTCAACCGACGCGCCGCGGGCCCTTCGGTGATGACGCACATGACGCCGGGGTCGCCGGTGTCGGTGCAGGCGTCGATGGTCAGGGTGGCCGGTGATCCTGGTGCGGCCGACTGACCCGACAGCCCGTCGGCGCGCCAGAACGGCTCGTCGTAGACGATCGACGTCTTGATGACCGCGCCGCTGGGCATGCGCTGGTGCAGCATCGCCCGATCCACCGGCAGCATCGGCTCGTAGACGATCGAGGAGGCGATCGCCAGCGGAATGGCCACGATGACCCGCCGTGTGCGCACCGTCAGGTCGGCCGCGCTGACCGTGACGCCGTCGGCGTCCTGCGCGATCTGCCGCACCGGCTGCGAAAGGTGCAGAGAGTCGCCCAGTTCGGCCCCGATGCGACCGTAGATGGCGCCCATGCCGCCGACCGGGCGGGCGTCCTGGGCGCCGCCTTTGCCGGAGATGACGAAGGTGGGGCCGCCGCCGGAGCCCATCTGCGCGAGGCACCACAGCAGCGACGTCTCCGATGCCGCCGAGGTGTAGGTGCCGGCCAGCGCCATGTCCAGCATCTCGCGGGCCGCCTTGGACATCGTGTTCTGCTCGATCCATTCCCCCACACTGATGCGATCCCACTCGTCGGCCTGCTTGGCGTCCCAAGGTGCCTCGCGCGGAAGGGATTTGGCCATGTTTTCGATCGACATCAGGCCCACACCGAGGTTGGCGACCGCCCACGGGCTCATCGTCCACGGAATGGTGCCCCCGTAGCGGTGCTTCTTGCCGTCGACGATCATCATGGCGTCGCCGTCGTGGTGCTGTTTGTACTCGGACACCCCGAACTCGTCCATCAGCGCGTAGATGCGGTCCTGTCCCGGCCCTATCCACGCGCCGCCGCGATCGATCCATGTGCCGTCGGGCAGGTACTCGGTGAAGGTGCGGCCGCCGACCCTCTCACGCGCCTCCAGCAAGGCCACCGAATGGCCCGACTGTTTCAACCGCAGGGCGGCCGTCAATCCCGCGAATCCCGCTCCGACCACGCAATAATCGACCTCTGACATGGCTGGCTCCTCAACCTAGGCACCGCCTCAGCAGCAAACTACACCTTGCCCGGCGCGGGTGTCGGTGGGTTAACGGAGATTTCCGGACGCGTTCTCGCCACCCATAAGGTTCGGGTTTGTGTTGATGCATACGGTGCGGACGCGGCGCAGCTCCGACGACTTCCCGCGCGCCCAACACCTGGCGGCGAAGATCGCCGCCGTCGCCGTCGACCCGGTCGCCGTCGAGCCCGAGACCGCGGAGATGGTGGCGAATCGGATCATCGACAACGCGGCGGTCAGTGCGGCCGCCGTGCTGCGCCGGCCGGTCACCGTGGCGCGGCAGCAGGCGCTGGCCCATCCCGCGTCCCGGGGGGCCAGGGTTTTCGGCGTCGACGGAGCCTACTCGGCCGAGTGGGCCGCCTGGGCCAACGGCGTCGCGGTGCGCGAACTCGACTTCCACGACACGTTTTTGGCCGCCGAGTACTCCCACCCCGGCGACAACATCCCCCCGCTGGTCGCGGTCGCCCAGCAGCTGCGGCTGGGAGGCGCCGACCTGATCCGCGGCCTGGCCACCGCCTACGAAATCCAGATCGACCTGTCGCGCGGAATCTGCCTGCATGAGCACAAGATTGACCACGTCGCACATCTGGGCCCGTCCGTGGCCGCCGGAATCGGAACCATGCTGCGGCTGGACACCGAGACGATCTATCAGGCGGTCGGGCAGGCGCTGCACCTCACCACCAGCACCCGCCAATCCCGCAAGGGCCTGATCTCGAGCTGGAAGGCGTTCGCCCCCGCGCACGCGGGCAAGGTCGCCATCGAGGCCGTGGACCGCGCGATGCGCGGTGAGGGATCGCCGGCGCCCATCTGGGAGGGGGAGGACGGGGTGATCGCCTGGCTGCTGGGCGGACCCGAGCGCGAATACCGTGTGCCGCTGCCCGCTCCCGGCGAGCCCAAGCGCGCCATCCTGGACAGCTACACCAAGGAGCACTCGGCCGAGTATCAGAGCCAGGCGCCGATCGACCTGGCGCGACGGCTGCGGGCACGCGTCGGTGACCTCGACGAGGTGGCCACGATAGTGCTGCACACCAGCCACCACACCCACGTCGTGATCGGAACGGGCTCGGGGGATCCGCAGAAGTTCGACCCCGACGCGTCACGGGAAACGCTCGACCACTCGCTGCCGTACATCTTCGCCGTCGCGCTGCAGGACGGCAGCTGGCACCACGAACGCTCCTACGCTGCGGAGCGGGCCCACCGGCCCGACACCATCCGACTGTGGCGCAAGGTCTCCACCGTCGAGGACCCGGAGTGGACCCGCCGCTATCACGCGGCGGACCCGGCCGCGAGGGCGTTCGGGGCGCGCGCCGAGGTCACCCTGAAGAGCGGTGAAGTGATCGTCGACGAGCTGGCCGTGGCGGACGCCCACCCGTTGGGCGCGCGGCCGTTCGAGCGGCCGCAGTACGTGCAGAAGTTCACCGAGCTCGCCGGCGACGTGGTGGAACCGGCTGAGCGGCAACGGTTTCTCTCCACCGTTGATGCGCTGGCCGATCTCCGAGCCGGCGACCTGGACGCGCTCAACGTGCGGGTCGATCCGCGGGCGCTCGAACGGGCGCCGGTGATCGGCCCGGGAATCTTCGGTGAGTGAAATCGGTTGTGCACTCACGGCTTTGAGTGTGCAACCAGGGCGGGAATTGTGCGGATTTCTCGCCCTCAGCGCACACTGAAGCCCTGGGCTGCATAGCCCGGCCCGCCGTATTGCCACACCAGGTCGTGGGCGCCGGTCATCGTGGGGTTGCACCACATCGTCCTGTTGTTGGCGTCCTGGGCGGTCGCGTGCAGCACCGTGCACGCGTCGCCCGGCGCGGGCGCGTCGGCCCGGGCGACCGGTGAGACGGCGGCGACGCCGGCCAGCACCGCCGCCGAGCCGAGGATTCGAAGTCTGCTCATGGTGGCGTCTCCTCATGCCATGCCGACCCGCCTCCACGCTATCCGGCGCCCAAGTAGCAGGCAAAGGTTCATTGCGCGGCTTGGGTCCCGCCCGCCCAGAGCGCGTTCTAATCTGACCACCATGGGATTTCTCAAGCCCGAGCTGCCGCAGCTCGACATGGCCGAGTGGAACACGGGCACCCGAAGCGAAAAGATCCGGCCGATGGCCAAGCACTGGGCCGAGGTGGGCTTCGGCACGCCGGTCGCGCTGCACCTGTTCTACGTCCTCAAGATCCTGCTCTACATCCTCGGCGCCTGGTTGTTCGCCTCGGCGACCAGAGGGTTCGGCGGCTTCACCAACGTCGCCTCGTGGTGGTCGGAGCCCATCGCCTTCGAGAAGGTCGTGCTCTACACGATGCTGTTCGAGGTGATCGGTCTGGGCTGCGGGTTCGGGCCGCTGAACAACCGGTTCTTCCCGCCCATGGGCTCGATCCTGTACTGGATGCGGTTCGGCACCATCCGCCTGCCACCGTGGCCCGACCGGGTCCCGCTGACCAGGGGAACCAAGCGCAAGCCGATCGATGTCGCGTTGTACGCGCTGTTCCTGCTGGTGACGCTGAGCGCGCTGTTCGCCGACGGCACTGGGCCGATACCCGAGCTGGGCACGACGGTCGGGCTGCTGCCGACCTGGAAGATCGTGCTGATCCTGCTGCTGCTGGGCGTGCTGGGGCTGCGCGACAAAGTCATTTTCCTGGCCGCCCGCGGTGAGGTCTACGCGACCATGGCGGTGACCTTCCTGTTCGGGGGCGTCGACATGATCGTCGCGTCCAAGGTGGTGTTCCTGGTCATCTGGATGGGCGCCGCGACGTCGAAGCTCAACAAGCACTTCCCGTTCGTGATCTCCACGATGATGTCCAACAACCCGTTGGTGCGGCCCCGATGGCTGAAGCGGCAGTTCTTCGAGAAATTTCCCGACGATCTGCGGCCCGGGCGGCTGTCGCGATGGCTGGCGCACCTGAGCACCGCCATCGAGATGCTGGTGCCGCTGCCGTTGTTCTTCTGCCACAGCGGCTGGCCCATCACGGTGGCCGCCATCGTGATGGTCTGCTTCCACCTGGGAATCCTGCTCTCGATCCCGATGGGCGTGCCGCTGGAGTGGAACGTCTTCATGATCTACGGCGTGCTCGCGCTGTTCGTCGCGCACGCCCGCCTAGGCCTGCGCGACCTGAGACACCCCGTGGCGGTGGCGATACTGTTCGTCGTCATCGCGGGAATCGTGGTGCTGGGCAACCTGTTTCCCCGCAAGATCTCGTTCCTGCCGGGAATGCGGTATTACGCCGGGAACTGGGACACCACGCTGTGGTGCATCAAGCCGTCGGGCAACGACAAGATCACCCGGGGCATCGTGGCGATCGCGAGCATGCCGCAGGCCCAGCTGGAGCGGTTCTACGGCAGCCCGGAGGCCGCCCAGATCCCGCTCTACATGGGATATGCGTTCCGCGGGTTCAACACTCACGGCCGCGCGTTGTTCACCCTGGCGCACCGCGCGATGGCGGGCCAGAACGAGGACGACTACATCCTCATCGACGGCGAGCGCATCTGCAGCACCGCCATCGGCTGGAATTTCGGGGACGGCCACATGCACAACGAGCAGTTGATCGCCGCGCTGCAGGAACGCTGCCACTTCGAGCCGGGCGAGGTGCGAGTGGTCCTGCTCGACGCCCAGCCCATCCACAAGCAGACCCAGGCCTACCGGCTGGTTGACGCGGCGACTGGTGAGTTCGAGCGCGGCATCGTCCGGGTCGCGGACATGGTGACGCGGCAGCCGTGGGCCGACGACGTTCCCGTGCAGGTGCTTTCGGAATAGGGGTTACGCTCGCGGACCAGATGGGGTGAGGACCCTAGGCCCCGGCCCGGACCTCCTGCGCCGCGGCAACCATGTTCTTCAGCGACGCCGTCACCTCGTCGGGGTTGCGGGTCTTCAGCCCGCAGTCGGGATTGACCCACAGCCGTTCCGCCGGCACTGCGCGCAGGGCCGCGCGCAACGACTCCGCCATCTCCTGCGTGCTCGGCACCCGCGGCGAGTGGATGTCGTAGACGCCCGGGCCGACGCTGTTGGAGAAGCCGGCCGCGTTCAGGTCGTCCAGCACCTCCATGTGCGAGCGTGCCGCCTCGATGGACGTCACGTCGGCGTCCAGGTCGGCGATGGCCCCGATCACCTCACCGAACTCGGAATAGCACAGGTGGGTGTGGATCTGCGTGGAGTCCGCGACCCCGGAGGTGGCCAACCGGAAAGACCCTACGGCCCAACGCAAATACTCCTCCTGCTGGGCGCGGCGCAGCGGCAGCAGCTCCCGCAGCGCCGGCTCGTCGACCTGGATCACCGCGATGCCGGCGGATTGCAGGTCCACCGTCTCGTCACGGATGGCCAGCGCCACCTGGTTGGCGGTGTCGGCCAGCGGCTGGTCGTCGCGGACGAACGACCACGCCAGGATCGTGACCGGGCCGGTCAGCATGCCCTTCACCGGTTTGTCGGTCAGCGACTGGGCGTAGGTGATCCACTCGACGGTCATCGGGTGGGTGCGGATGACGTCGCCGTACAGGATCGGTGGGCGCACGCAGCGGCTGCCGTACGACTGCACCCAGCCGTTCTGCGTCGCGAAGAAGCCCTCCAGCTGTTCGGCGAAGTACTGCACCATGTCGTTGCGCTCCGGCTCACCGTGCACGAGCACGTCGAGCCCGAGCTCCTCCTGCAGCTTGACGACGTCGGCGATCTCCTTGCGCATCCGTTCCTCGTACTCCGCCTGGTCGATCTCGCCGGCCCGCAGCGCGGCGCGCGCCTTGCGGATCACGGCGGTCTGTGGGTAGGAGCCGATGGTGGTCGTCGGCAGCGGCGGCAGATGTAGCCGCTCATCCTGGCTGGCGCGGCGCGCTGCCGCCGCACCCCGGTGGGTGCCCGACGCGACGATCGCGTCGATGCGGGCGCGTACCCGATCGTTGTGCAGCCGCGGATCGCTCCGACGCGAGGCCGCCGCGGCAGTGGACGCCGCGATCTCGTCGGCGACGGCGTCGCGTCCTCCGAGGTCGCTGCGCAGTGCGCGCGCGAGCGTCACCACCTCGGCGACCTTCTCCTGCCCGAAGGCCAGCCAGCTGCGCAACGCGTCGTCGAGTCCGGTTTCGGGCTCCAGCGAGTAGGGGACGTGCATCGTCGAGCATGAGGTCGAAACCGCCACCGCGGCAGCCGAACCCAGCAAGTGGGACAGCTTGCCGAGTGCCGCCTCCAGATCGGTGCGCCAGATGTTGCGTCCGTCGACGACGCCGGCCACCAGGGTCTTGCCGGACAATTCGGGTATGCCCGCCACCCCCGTGCCGGTGCCGTAAACCAGGTCGACGCCGATCGCCTCGACCGGGGTGCGGGCCAGCCCGGCCAGGGCGGCGCCGGGGTCACCGAAGTAGGTCGCGACAAAGATTGCGGGCCGGTTCGCGACGTTGCCCAGCGCGTTGTACGCGGCCTCGGCCAGCGCGGGAGCATCGGGGGAGATGTCGGTGACCAGCGCCGGCTCGTCGAACTGCACCCACCGCGCGCCGTTGTCGGCGAGCAGGGACAACAGTTCCGCATAGATTCCCACCAGCTCCTCGAGCCGCTCGGTGGGGGCGGCCGAGCCTTTGACGCCCTTGCTCAACAGCAGGAACGTGATCGGTCCGATCACCACCGGACGGGCCGGAATCCCTTGACTGAGCGCCTCTTTCAGCTCGGACAGCACCTTGTCCGGGTTCAGCGAAAAGGTGGTCGCGGGCTCGATCTCGGGCACCAGGTAGTGGTAATTGGTGTCGAACCACTTGGTCATCTCCAGGGGCGCGACGTCGGAGTTGCCGCGCGCGGCGGCGAAGTACCGGTCCAGGTCGTCGGACACCCGTGCGGCACGGGCGGGCAGCGCCCCCAGCATCACGGCCGTGTCCAGCATCTGGTCGTAGTAGGAGAAGGTGTTCACCGGAACCGAGTCCAGGCCGGCATCGGCCAAACCTTTCCACATGTCGCGGCGCAAGGTGGCGGCGACGTTTTCGAGTTCGGCCCGGCTGGTTCGTCCGGCCCAGTAGCCCTCGGTGGCGCGCTTGAGTTCGCGCTTCGGCCCGATGCGCGGAGAGCCGATGACGGTGGCGGTGAATGGTTGAACGGTCACGATGCGGTCCTATCGATCAGCGGGGTGGTCACCGCCAGAGGACGCGCAGCCGATCCGCCGCGGTGCACCTTGCGCACACCGCAACGCCTTCAGCCGAACGCCCATTCCACGAGGCGGTGAGCCGCCGGACGCGGCGCGCCCGGCACGGCTGGCAGGTCTTCGGACTCGCAGGCGCGCACCGTTCAGTGCTCCTACTGGCCGTCGCTTCCCGGTCTTGCGACCAGTGCTTGGTTGACGGCGGTCGTTCCTGCATACCGCTGCGGGACAGTCCCGGACTCACACCGGGTTCCCTCTCGCGAAGCGTGACTAACGTGCTCCGCTCGATGCCGTCGCCTCGCGGCGACGGCAGACCAGCTGCGCAGCGGAGTTTACAGCGTCGAGTATCAGAGCGAGGCCCTGGCGCTCAACGCGTCTCGAGGTGAGCTGTGACTGATCGTCTGTTAACGTGCCCGTTAGTTATCGGCCGGGGCCGTCCGAACTGCTACACGTGCTGTCGCCACTGTCGCCACCGGCGGCAGTCCGCCGCGGTCGCGCGGGGCTTTCCAGAGAAGGGGAATCCCAACATGAAGGCGAAATTATTGGTGGCCATGTTCGGCGCGGCAGCGGCGATCTTGGCGGCCGGTGTTATGTGGACCGCGCCATCGGTCTCGGCTGACTCCGACTTCTGCAATTCGCTCCCGGCCAAGGACGCTCGCGATTGCAACTGCGGCTTCAACTTCGCCCCCGGCAGTCCGGAGCTTCAGCAGTGCCTGTCGGGGAACGCGGTTGCGCCCCGTCCCGCGCAACCTTAGGCGCCGGGCATCGACTGAGTGCGCGCGCCTCGGTTGTCACGTCGGCGTCGCGCGCGCTGGACCCAGCTCGAAAGGCCCCACGCCCGCGGCGGCGTTCACCGGTCAGCCAGCGCTTCGGCGATCGGCGTCTCGCCGTTGTTGAAGTCGATCGTTCGGCCGACGGTCGAGTCGTCCGCGAGCGCGGCGGCCACCACCAGCGCGACATCGGCCCGCGACACCTCCCCCTTGCCCTGCCCCAGCGCGATGCGGCCGGTGGCCGGTTCGAGCGTGAGCCGCCCCGGCCCCAGGACGGTCCACTGAAGATTGCTGGCCCGTAGCTGGGCATCCGCGGCCGCCTTGGCCTGCGCGTAGTGGTAGAACGAATTCTCCTGCGGTACACCGTGGTCCGGCCCCGCGCCGAAGTAGGAGACCATGACGAATCGCTTGACGCCCGCCCTCGCGGCGGCATCGATCACCCGAATCGCGGCGTCGCGATCGACGGCGTAGGTGCGCGCCGGATTGCCGCCGCCCGCTCCCGCCGAGAAGACCACCGCGTCGTGCCCGGCCAGCAGGCCGGCCAGGGCGTCGGTGTCGAGCCGCTCGATGTCGGCCACCACGGGCTCGGCACCGGTGGCCGCGGCGTCGTCGGCGTGGTCGGGGTTGCGGAAGACCGAACTCACCTCGTCGCCGCGGTTGGTCAGGATGCGGGCCAGCTGCAGCGCGACCTTGCCGTGGCCGCCGATCACGACGATTCGTGCCATGCCCCCGACGTTAGCGCTTGTGCCGCTCACAGGCCTTCCGGGTGGTGCGCCGCGGTGCCCAAATCGCGGGTTCGCCGGCTGACAACGACGCAGTGAACTGCTGGCCGTGCTCGGCCGTACTTGCAGAGGAGCGGTTTGTCGAACGAGAGAGGAACGATGGCAGGGGTAGCTTCCGATGGCGACGGATCGACCACCTTTCGCACCCGGTCACCGGAGCACGCGATCCATCTTTGTGAATCGGCGTTCCATCCCCACAAACTTCGACTGCTCGGTCCGTCGAAGGGTTTCGGCTTCACCCAACGACTCGTGCAGGCCGGATCGATCACGCTGGCCGACCTCACCTACGACACCGACGTGTCGCTCGCTTTCGCGGAGGGCCGCGACAGCTACTACATACACATTCCGATTCAGGGTTGGCTCGAGTCGCACCAACTTGGGCAGGAGCTGGTGTCATCTCCGATGACCGCGTCGGTATACCGCCCCAATGCCGACATGGCGGTGACCCGATGGCCCGGCGGCAGTCGTCATCTGGGGGTCAATATTGATCGACTAGTTGTCGACACTGCGCTTGAGACTCTCCTGGGCCGCCGGATCGAGGACGCCGTCGCGTTCGACCCGACCTTGCCGCTCACTGACGGCCCCACCCGGAGCTGGCTGAGTCAGCTTTTCTGGATCAACCGCGAATTGGCGCGCGCGGACAACCCGCTGCGGCACTGGGCCGTTCTGGACCGACTGGCGGAGAGCCTTGTCTACGGTCTCCTCCTGGTGGCAAACCATCCCCACCGCGACGAGTTGGACTCCGCGGTGCGGCCCGCCAGACCAGCAGCTGTGCGCGAAGCGATGGACATCATCGAAAGAGCACCGCAGTCGGCGTTGTCGACCGCGACGTTGGCGCGGCAATGCAACGTCAGCGTGCGGGCACTGCAGGAAGCCTTCCGGCGGCACCTCGGGATGTCGCCGATGGTTTACCTCCGTGTGGTCAGGCTCCGCCGTGCGCATGCTGATCTGCGTTCGGCGCATTCCTCGCAAACCACCGTCGCGGCCATCGCCGAGCGTTGGGGGCTCGGCCACCTCGGTCGGTTCGCCGCGGCCTACCGAGCCCAGTTCGGCGAGACGCCGGCCCAGACTCTTCGTGCTCGCGCCGACTAACGCGCTCTAGCCGGAAAACGTGGAGCGATAGCCGCGCAGCGCGCCCGTCCCCGCCGGACGTAGCCAGCGCTCACACCGGTGGTGTAGCCATGAAACATGGCTCAAATCAAGCGGTTTCGACGAGCGTCGATAAGCCGTCTTGCCGGTGCGAGGAGATGAAAACGAAATGACATCAGCGTCAGATGAAAGAGGCTTTCTTGCAGCGGTATTCGCGGACGGCGTGCACCGCAATCAGAGGCGACTTGCCGCCCGGCTGAAGCCGCAATACGACTTCATCGTGTGTGGCTCGGGCTCATCCGGCTCCGTGGTGGCCCGCCGGCTGGCGGAAAACCCCGACGTCAGCGTGCTGGTCCTAGAGGCCGGTGGCTGCGACGGCGGGCCAGAAATCAGGCAACCCGAGATGTGGCTTTCGAATCTGGGAAGTGAGCGCGACTGGAACTTCAACGCCGAACCGAATTGCCACTTGAACGGGCGGGCCATCCCGTACTCGATGGGCAAGGTCTTGGGTGGCGGTTCGAGCATCAATGTCATGGTGTGGGCACGTGGCCACAGAAACGACTGGAATTACTTCGCCTCTGAGGCCAAGGACCCGCAATGGAGCTATCAATCGGTGCTGTCCATCTATCGGGCGATCGAGGATTGGCACGGTGTTCCCGATCCAGAACGCCGAGGCACGGGTGGGCCGGTATACGTCGAACCCGCAACAGAGGCCAGCCCGCTCGCGCATGCAGGACTCGCAGCCGCAACCTCCCTCGGCATTCCGACCTTCACAAGTCAGAACGGTGATCTGATGGAAGGAGAAGGCGGCGCGTCGATCGTTGATCTGCGTATCCGGAACGGGTTGCGGCAGTCAGTCTTTCGCACCTACCTGTTCCCGGTGATGGACCGGCCGAATGTGACGGTTCTGACGAGCGCGTTGGTTACTCAAGTGGCGTTCGACGGCGGGCGCGCCACCGGCGTCGAGTTCCTACGCGACGGCAAGTTGCACCGGATCGAAGCGAAATCCGAGGTGGTTCTCTCGCTCGGAGCGATTCACACGCCCAAGGTTCTCATGCAATCCGGAATCGGCGACCAGAATGAATTGCAAACGCACGGTATTCGGGTCGTACAGCATTTGCCAGGCGTCGGCCGAAACCTCCAGGACCACCCGGGCTTCTCATGCGTCTGGGAGTACCGGGACCCGCTACCCTGGCGCAACAGCGGTGGTGAAATGACCGTCTTCGCCCGAAGCGACTCGGGTTTACGGACTCCGGACCTCCAGGCTTATCAACTCGAGTTTCCGTTCTCGAGCGAGAAGAACGCCGAGAGATTCGGCTTACCGGAGTCAGGCTGGAGCATGTATGGCGCAGTGGTGCGCCCGAAAAGCCGCGGACAGATTCGTCTGACCGGGCCCAACCCGGACGACCCGGTGCGCATCCACGCCAATCTCCTCTCGCACCCCGACGACCTGGATGCCGCAGTCGCGTGTCTCGAACTGTGTCGCGAACTCGGCAATTCGGCGCCTCTTCGTCGATTCAGCAAGCGCGAAGTCATGCCGGGGAGCCTGAACAAAGCGGACCTCGTGCGCTTTATCCGCAACGAGGCCACGACTTACCACCACCAGACATGCACGGCCAAGATGGGCCGGGACAGCATGTCAGTGGTCGATGGCTCCTTGAAAGTGTATGGCGTCGAAGGCCTTCGGATTGCCGACGCCTCCATCATGCCTCGGGTCACCACCGGGAACACGATGGCTCCCTGTGTCATCATCGGCGAGCGCGCCGGGCAGATTCTGCGACACCACCATGCTCTGTGAGTCGATTGGAGGGAAGTGAGGTATGAGTTCCACAACTATGGTGGACCTGACCGGTAGCTTCGCCACAGGGATGCACGAGGTACTCGCCGAGGCGGCGCGACAGGGACCGTTGGCTACCGACGAGATCACGGGCGCGACGGTGGTGTTGCGTCAATGCGACGTTGAAACACTGGCCCGCGACGAGCGGCTGAAGGGCATCGGGCTGGCCCTGTTCGACTTCATGGGTATCAGCGACGGCCCACTGCGCGACTGGTACAGCAGGCTGATGTTCACCACCGAGGGTGACTCCCATCGCCGCCTTCGGTCGCTGGTGTCCCGTGCCTTCACGCCGCGCTCCGTCGAGGGGCTGAGGTCGACCGCAGCGGGCATGGCTGCTGCCGCCATCGCTTCTGCAACGCTGGACGGGGGAGATCTGGTGGCGTCCTGCGCGGGGCTGGCAACCCGGTTGATCTGCCGCCTCCTCGGAGTCCCGGACGGCGATGTCGGCGCATTCACGCGATGGGCGGATGCCCTGAGCCCGGTTTTCTACGTGATGACACCCGACCAGATCGCGGGGGCGACGCGAGCGATCGTCGAGTTGCAGCGCCATATCGAGGCGCTGGCGCAGCGTCGAACCGAAGATCCCCGTCCCGATCTCATCACCGCCTTGCTGACCGCAGCGGCCGACGGTGACAGGCTCAGCCGCGACGAGACCGTGGCGATGATCGCGAATCTTCTTGTCGCCGGCCACGACACGACGGGCAGTCAGATACCGTGCAGCCTGCTGGTGGCGTTGCAGCACCGCGACCGCCTTGCCGGGGTAGCGGGCGACGACGTGCGGCTTGCCAGCGCGGTCGCCGAGACCATGCGCCTCGAGCCCAGCATCCCCCTCATTCCGCGCACCGCCGTCGAGCCGATTGACCTACACGGCACGACCATCCCGGCGGGATCGATTGTTCTGCTGTGCATCGCCTCGGCATGCCGTGACGCCACTGCGTGGCCGTCGCCGGACCGCTTCGATCCCGAGCGGTTCATGCGTGCGGGCACGCCCCGGCTGATGAACTTCGGCGCCGGTGCGCACTACTGCCTGGGTACCTCGCTCGCGAAAGTCGCCGTGGAGGAGTGCGTACGGGCCCTGCTCGCCGCACGGCCCGCCCTGCACTTGGGGCAGGACCCCGCCGACATTGCGTGGCGCCGCATCCTCGGCCGCAGCCCGAAACGCCTACTCATCGGTGTCGACGCGAGCTAGCCCCGCTAGAGCTTCACCCGCCCCATGATCAGATCGATGATCGGCTTCCCGGGCGGGTACGCGCCGGTGAGCGAGGCCATGGTGTGTCCGTAGTCCACCAGCAGCGTGATCCCGCTGATGCCGAAGGCGGCGGCGCTGTTCAGGAACGCCATGACGTCACCCATTTGCTCGGGGGTGTGCACCTTCGATCCGGTCTCGTCGCGGTAGTCCTGGGCGAAGGTGAGCCAGAGGTCGGCGTTGGCCTGGGCCAGGGGGGTGTCGGTGGGTCCCGGGCAGATCGCGTTGATCCGGATGCCCTTCTTGAGCAGCGGGTAGCCCTGGGTCGCGACGTAGGCGTTGACCACCTTCTTGGAAAAGCCGTAGTGGATGATGCCTTCGGATTCGTGCGCCTTGACCCACTCTTGGGCCGACGCGAAGTCCGGCGTGGCGAGGAATTCCGTCAGCAGCTGCAGGTCGTTCTCCCAACCCATCCCGGCGACCGACGAGATGAAGCAGATCGCCGAGCCCGGGGGGAGTTGGTTTTTCTCGAGCAGGCGGTCGATCAGGTGGCGGTGGCCGATGAAGTTGATCGCCATCAGGTCGGTGGTCCCGTCCGCGATGCCGGCGGCCGAGAAGACGGCGTGGATGGGGCCGTCGAGCTGTTCGAGCGCAGAGTCGATCGATGCGGGGTCGCGCAGGTCCACCTGGATGGCCTTGGCGACGTCGTAGTTGACCGGCGCGTAGTCCATCACGATCACTTCGGCGCCGAGCTCGGCTGCCGACTTGGCCGCCGCCGCGCCCATGCCGGTGGCGCCGCCGACGACGAGAGCCCGCTTTCCGTCGTAGCGCAGCCGATCGACAACAGTCATGGAAATCCCCTTCTCGTTCACTGCTAACGCGGTTCTAATCGCCCAACTGTATGGGTAACAGTTTTTTGGTTCAATACCTACTTGGCGCGGACCGCGACGCCACGCAAAACCGTGTCGCGGACGTGCACCAGCGCGGCGCGTTTGCCGACCTCGGCGAGGATGTTCTCCGGTATCCACTGCAGGCCGATGACGCATCGTGCCAGCATCGCGGTGGACGCGGCGTCGACGGTGATCTCCCCCGATCGGATGCCTTCGGAAAGAAGCGTTTTCATCTGCCGAAGCCGCGTGGCGTACAACCAGCCTGGGTTGGGGGTGTCCGGCGGCGATTGACGCATCCAGGCGAGCTGAATCCGGAACTCGTCCGAAAACCGATCGAGTGCATTGACGTTGACCCAGCTCAGCGCGTCCAGTTTCTCGATGGGCGTGGCATTCGAGCGCAGGACGCCGACCCAACCCGCCTCCACCTTCCTGCCGAAGGATTCCATGATCGAGGCCAGGAGTTCGTCCTTTGAGCCGATCACCCGATAGACGGTGCCCGTGCCGAGGCCGGCCGCCGACGCGATGTCCCTGATGGTGGTGGCCTCGTAGCCCTTGCGGCCGAATTCCGTTCGCGCCACCGCGCGCACGTGCGCCGCTTTGTCGCCGGGGTCGGCGTCGCTGTCGTCCGACCAGGTGTCGATGACCGCGCTGGCGGCGGCGAAAGCAGGGGACCCGTCGAGCGCCGAGTCGGCGGGTGGCCGCGTCGCCAACCCTTCCAACATGATTCGACAGAGCAAAGCGGCGACCTGGTCGGCGGGCGACTTGTGGCGCATCACGTCGAGACCGACCTGCAGCATGGTTTGGCAGATGCGGTCGGCCAACGTGGGCAGGTCGATGTCGGATTTGATGTATCCGCTCCACCGCCCCGCGCGCAGCGTCTGCAGCATCGCCTCCTGAATCGCCACGGGCCGCTGCTGAGTCAGCTTCATCAACTCCGGATCCGTGCTCGGTCCCTCGTAGAACGACATCTGCAGCGCGGCGCGATGCCGCACGGCGCAGTCCGCGATCGCCGAGCCCAGCGCGACGATCTGCTCGGGGACGGGGCGCGGGTCCGACTTGTCCAGCTTGGCCTGTGCGGACCGCCCGATGCGATCCAGGTCATCCTGATAGCGGCGGATCAACTCGATGAGGATCGCCTCTTTGGACTCGAAGTGGTGATAGAGGCTACCGGGAAGAATGCCGGCCGCGTCGGCGATCTCCTGCAGCGAGGTCCGCAATCCCGACTGTGCGATCAACGTGGCAGCGGTGGTCAGGATCTCGGTCCGGCGCGTCCCCAAATCGGCTGGGAGACTTGCGTTCAACGACTCGGCTCTCGGCATGATCAGCGGTGTGCACGCCCGGACGACTGCGGACCGGCAAACATGCGCATTCGTCCCTCCCGCCAACCAAATCTTTGTTAGAGGCTATCAGACCGACGCCGACGAATCCGCTGGTTAACAGCGGTGACGGGGCCCGTTCTCGAGCGCGGGATTGCCGAGGGCTGCGCTTCCGTCGAGCATCTTCGGCGCTGGGCGGGTGTTGCTGAGCGGGTGCCCGGCATACTCAGCGCCCGCCCCTCTTCGCAAGGCGCGCACCGAGTTCGACGAGGTACCGGTCCGAGCCACCGAGGAAGGCGCTCCAGCCCAGCAGGCGTTTGAGGTACAGGTGCGCGTCGTGTTCCCAGGTGTAGCCGATCCCGCCGAACACCTGGATGGCCGTGTCGCCCACCGTGGCCAAGCGCCCGGCGAACGCCTTCGCCCGCAGCGCGGCCAGGTGCCGCTCGTCAGGGTCGGCGTTGTCGGTCGCCCAGAGCGCGTGGATCACCCCGCCGCGTGCCAACTCCACGGTCTCGAACATGTCGACGCACAGATGCTGGACCGCCTGGAAGGAGCCGATCGGCTGACCGAATTGCGTTCTGGTTTTGGCGTATTCGACGGCCATGTCCATCACTGCGCGCGCGGCGCCGAGGGCGTCGGCGGCGGTGGCGATCAGCGTGTCGTCGATCACCGCAGCGATGTTTTCCGGGGATGCCGCGGCCAGTCGCTGCCCGGGCGCCGAGTCGAGCGTGACCCTGAATTGCTTGCGGGTCTGGTCGATACCGCGCTCGAGTTCGACCGAAACACCGGGCGCGCGGGCTGGCACCGCGAAAAGCCCGGCGCCGCCGTCCTCCTCGGCGAGCGCCAACAGCACGTCCGCGGCGGCGGCATCGGGGATCGCCGCGATCTCGCCGCGTAAAGACACGTCGCCGTCTTGCCCGCTCGCGGCGATCGAACCGATTTTGGCGTCCGGGAAGCAGACGGTGGCGATCGTACTGCCGTCGGCGATGCCGTCCAGCAGCTCGGCCGCCGTGTTGGTGGCGCCGAGCCGGGTCAACGCCCGCGGGGCGGCGACCGCGGTCGACAACCACGGCCCCGGATGCAGTGCGGCGCCCAACTCTTCGGCCACGATTCCGGCCTCGACCATCGTCATGCCGGCGCCACCGTAGGCTTCCGGCACCAGCAGGCCGGTGGTCCCGAGGTCGGCCAGGCCGCGCCACACGGGTTGCGTGGTGCCGGTCGGGTCGTCGAGCAGCGGACGCACATGGCCGGAGATCGATGCCTTTTCGCCGAGATAACGGCGGGTCGTGTCGCGCAGCGCGACCTGCTCGTCGGAAAGTTCGAGGTTCATTTGCGCGGCAACCCGAGTACCCGCTGGGCGGTGATGTTCTTGTTGATCTGGCTGGTGCCGCCGGCGATGGTGAGCGAGCGCGACGTCAGGCGGTAGCTCGCCCACGGCGCGCCGGCATCGCTCGTGCCCAGCACGTCAAACCCCAGCGCGGCCATCTCCTGTCCGATCTCACCCCACACGGTCTTGGCGAGGCTCGCCGATCCGAAGGCGTCACCGCCATGCAGCGTGGCCGAGATCGACCGCTGGCACAGGACTTCGAGATACTTGATGCGGAGCGCGATTTCGCCGAGGCGCCGCAGTGTCACGGGATCTTCGAGCGCGTCGGTGTGCGTGGCGATGTCGTCCACCAGTTCGTCTAGCCGCACTTGCATTTCGGCGTAGAGCCGTGCGGCCCCGGCCCGTTCGTGGCTGAGCGTCGTGGTGGCGACCTGCCAGCCCGCATTCAGCGGTCCGAGCAACGCGTCCGCGGGGACCCGCACGTCGTTGAAGAACACCTCGGCGAAGTCGGCGTCGCCGTTGAGCGTCACCAGCGGGCGAGCTTCGATGCCCGGCAACCTCATGTCGACGATCAGGCAGGAGATGCCCTTGTGCTTCGGCGCGTCGGGGTCGGTGCGCACGTAGAGCTGGCACCAGTCCGCCCGATGCCCGAGCGACGTCCAGATCTTCTGGCCGTTGACGACGAAGTCGTCGCCGTCGCGCACCGCGCGGGTCCGCAGTGCGGCGAGGTCGGAACCCGCTTCGGGTTCCGACATCCCTTGGCACCAGATGTCGTCGGCGCGCATCATGCGGGGGAGCAGCGTCAGCTTCTGCGACTCGGTCCCGTATTGCATGATGGCCGGTGCGATGTTGTTCAGCCCAATGACGTTGAGCGGCATCGGGGCTCGGGCCCGCGTGGTTTCCTCCGTGTAGACCAGTTGCTCGAGAACCGTCGCGCCGCGACCACCGTACTCGCGAGGCCACGAGACCGCGGCCCAGCCCGCGTCGGTCATCGTCGCGCTCCACGCGCGCAGCATCTCGAATGCGGCGTCATCGCGTCCGGAGGGTCGACGGGCGGCCACCAGCTCGTCGGTCAGGTTCTTCGATAGCCAGTCGCGCAGCTCGCCGCGGAACTGCTCCACTTCCGCCGGGTATGAAAAGTCCACGTCCCTCTGTCTTCAGCGTCTTTGGCTCGTTAGCCCCTTGAACCGGTGGCCAAGCCGGACTTTACGGTTGAGCACATCGTTGGTCAACAAGGTCGAACTGGCGCCGATGAGCTGCCGTTGCGTCGCGCGCATCGTTGTCTCGATTGACTGCGGTGGCACCGGACTCTACGGTGGAACAGATATTTGGTCAACGGAGTCCAAGCGGTTCGGAGATTGAGCGTGTCCACCGACGTTCGCGGTGACCGGGTGGCGGGCCTCGGAATGCTCGCATCGGCGCTCGCGGGCCGAGCCGTGGCGGTGGCCGAATCCCGGCCGGGGGATCCGTCGTGGACCGACGGCCAGACCATTCACGTCGATGTGGGTGCGAGCACCCGCCGACAGCTCGAAGCCGTTGCGGTGCAGGCGTCGATGATCGCGGCCGGCAGCCTGGATCCGGGCGTCGTACGCTCGCTGCTGCGCCGCCCTCGGGTGGCCAAGCGCTATCTGGCGGTGGAGGGGCACCGGGCGCTCGCCGCCAGCGCCCACCTGCTGCCAGGCGTCCTTGCGTCCGTGGCGAACCGGGACACTGCCAGTCGCAGCGATTCCCCCGCCGCCTCGCTGCGGATCGCCCAAGGACGCGCGGCGATCGACGACCCCGCACCGGAATTCGGTGTCATTCGTGCGGCCAAGATGCTGGCCGCACCCGACCGGGTGGCCGAACAGCGGGACAAGGAACAACCCGGGCACATCCCGAGGAGCAACGGCGCCAACGAATTGAAAGAACTCGACGACGACGAGGCGGACGATTCCGACGATCCCGATCTGTTCACCAGCCCGGTGGGTGGCGGCGGTTTCATCGGCAAGTGGTTGAAGAAGATGCTCTCGTCGGCGCGCAAGACCGGGAGCGGTAGGGGGCCGCCCGGCGCGGACACCCCGACGCACCGGACCAACTCCGCCAAGCGCGGATTGGACGCGGTGACGTCGCTGGCGGCCACGTCGGGTGAGGACGGTGAAGAGCAGCGGGCCCCGACGGCCGCGGGCGGCCTGAAGTATCCGGAATGGGATGGCGCGCGCAGGATGTACCGGCCCGCGTGGTGCACCGTGCGCGAGATCGAGGCCGAGATCAAACCGTCGGCGGCGCATGCGATCGAAGCCGCCATCGGCGTGCGCCGACCGCTGTCCCGGCTGGGCATGGGTCTGCACCGGCGCCACCGGCAGTCGCAGGGCGACGACATCGACATCGACGCGGCCGTCGAGGCCCGCGTCGAAGCCTTGGCCGGTTCGGTGCCCGGCGAGGCGGTGTACCTGGACAGCCTGCGCCGCAGGCGTGATCTGTCGGTGCTGCTGTTGCTCGATGTGTCGGGCTCGGCCGCGGAGCCTGGCACGGTCGGACGAACGGTGCACGAACAGCAGCGCGTGGCGGTCGCCCAGCTCGCGGTCGCGCTCCACGACCTGGGTGACCGGGTTGCGCTCTACGCCTATTACTCGCAGGGCCGGGGCGCGGTCAACGTGGTGCCGGTCAAACGATTCGACGAGCACCTCGACACCCGAGTCATGAAGCGGCTCAACAGCCTTGAGCCCGGGGCGTACTCCCGCCTCGGTGCGGCCATCCGGCACGGGTCGGCGGTGCTGGACGCGCGTGGAGGCACGACACGGCGGCTGCTGGTGGTGCTCTCCGACGGGCTCGCGTACGACCACGGGTACGAGCGGGCCTACGGCGCGGCCGACGCGCGCCGGGCCCTGGCCGAGGCTCGCCGGCGCGGCATCGGCTGTGTATGCCTGACCATCGGCGCGGGTACGGACGTGCAGTCGCTGCGCCGGGTGTTCGGTGGCGCCGCGCACGCCACCATCGCGCGCCCGGACGAACTCGCCGCCGTGATCGGGCCGCTGTTCCGGTCCGCGCTGCGCTCGGTCGAGGTCCGTCGCCGGGTGGCGCGGCAGCCGCGGGTTTCAGGCCCGAGTCGTGAACATGCTAGTCAGAGCTCTTGAAACAAACATCTGGTCCAAGATAGGCTCCATTTCACCGTGGGGGCAGAAGGGAAGCTATGGCCAACGAGTCCGGGCTTGCGCGCCGGAACGGCGCGATCCCTGGGGCGGAGGGGGCCCGGCCCTACTACCGGGCGATCGGCGGCGAGGAGGCCGTCTTCACGGCGGCCCACCGCCAGGGCCTGGCTGTCGTTCTGAAGGGGCCGACGGGTTGCGGCAAGACCCGATTCGTCGAGGCGATGGCCCACGATCTCGGCCGGCCACTGATCACGGTCGCCTGCCATGACGACCTGACCACGGCCGACCTCGTGGGCCGGTATCTGCTGCAGGGAGACGAGACCGTCTGGGTGGACGGCCCGCTGACGCGGGCGGTGCGTGAGGGGGCGATCTGCTACCTCGACGAGGTGGTGGAGGCGCGGCAGGACACCACCGTGGTGTTGCACCCGCTTGCGGATCACCGGCGGCAGCTGCCGATCGAGCGGCTGGGCGTCACGCTGGACGCGGCGCCGGGATTTGGCCTGGTGGTGTCCTACAACCCGGGCTATCAGAGTGTGCTGAAGGACCTCAAGGACTCGACCCGGCAGCGGATGGTCGCCATCGAATTCGACTTCCCCCCAGCCGATGTCGAGGGGGGGATCGTTGCACACGAGGCCGGCGTGGGTGTTGGCACCGCCGCCGAGCTGGTGCGTTTCGGGCAAGCCATCCGCCGGCTGGAAACTGGTGGGCTGCGCGAGGTCGCGTCGACGCGCGTGCTGGTTTCCGCGGGCAAGCTGGTCGCGGAAGGGCTGACGATGCGCGAGGCGGCGCGCGCCGCGATCGCGGGACCGCTCACCGACGACGCGGCGGTGGGTAGGGCCCTGGGCGAGATGATCGAGATCTATCTGGACGGGACCGCGAAATGAATGGCGGGCGTACGTTTTTCACCGGGAGGTCGAATGTCCTACGAAAGCAGCGCTGAGCCGATCAAGGTCGGTTACCTGATGGACTTCACGCTGCCACCGGGTTTCCCCGAGGAACTGATGGCGAGTTTCACCCGGTGCTTCGACCTCATCTTCCACGAAGCCCATGAACAGGGCGTGATCGATCGCCCGGTGCAAATGATCTACCGCGAGGTGGAGGGCTTGCCCAAGGGTTCGGTCAAGGCCGTGATCGACGCGTTCGGCGAGCTCGTCGACGAAGGCTGTCTGGTGGTGTTCGGACCGCACATCACCGACAACTGCGTGCCGACGCGCGAGGCGATCGAAGAGCGGTTCAGGGTGCCGGCGATCAGCGTCACCGGCACGGACGACTGGCTGGGCGAGTGGACATTCGCGTTCCCGCAGGGCTCGATGACCGACGAGCCGATCTTCATCGTGGACCTGGTCGCCAAACGCGGGCTGTCCGAGATCGGAGTCCTCGTCGAACAGAACCTGATCGGCGAGAGCTACCTCAAGAACCTGCGAAGCGCGTGCCGCCGCAACGGGATCCGGATCGTCGCGGAGGCGGCGATCGCCCAGACCGCGCAGGACATCAACGAGGCGGTCCGCACGCTGCACGAGGCCAAGGCGGAAGTGATCGTGCATCTGGGTTTCGGCTTCGGCATCGTATTCATCAACCCCGCTTTGGAAGCCGTGAACTGGGATCCGCCGCGATTCACCACCACGGCATTCCAGAACGCCTGGGTGAACCCGATCATGTGGAACGCGTTCATGGGCTGGGTCGGGGTCGACCAGTACGACGAGGAGAACCGGCTCGGTCAGGAGTTCCTGGACCGGTACGCGCAGAAGTATGACGGCAGCCGTCCCGAATATTGCGTGTCGGTGGTCAATCACGACGTCGCGGCGACGCTCGTCCGCGCGTTCGCCGATGCGCACCCGCTCAGCCCGCGCGGCGTCAAGGAGGCGTTGGAGCGGGTGAAGATGATGCCCGCCGCCTCCGGCGCCCCCGGGACCCGCGTGTCCTTCGGGAAATGGACGCGCCGGGCGTGGATGGGCGCGGGCTACCTGGTCGCCCGGACGCTGGACGCCGACGGCATCAACTCGCGCCTGGTCGATCGCTTCGGAGAGTGAGGTCGCCAAAGCCATGAGCACCGATCAATCCACACCGCTTGCCGCGCAGGACAACCCGGCGCGGCCGCGGGCGGGCGAGAGGCGCGGCTGGGGCGGCTGGATCGCCGGCGCCGCGCTCGCCGCGTTCGCACTGTTCTTCATCGCGAACTGTCGCTCAGGAGAAGGGGCCCTCGACCCGCGCGTCGCCAACCCGAATGTGCAAGGCCGCCCCCGCCCGGTGAAGTTCATCTTCGGACTGGACTACATCACCTTCCTGCACATCTCCACCGTCATCATGCTGCTCGTCCTGCTCGTGGTGTTCATCCGGGGCTGGCGACGCAACCCGGGCAGTCCGGTGATGCTGATGTTCCTGTGCACCACGCTGATCGTGTGGCAGGACCCGATCATGAACTGGGCGCCGTTCGCCGTCTACAACCCCGACCTCATTCACTGGCCGGAATCCTGGCCGCTGGTGTCGCTGTCGCCGACCGTCGAGCCGTTCGTCGTATTCGGTTACGTCACTTTCTATTTCGGCCCGTACTTTCCGGCCATCTGGATCCTGCGCAGGCTGCAGGCCAAATACGGACCGACGGCGTTCGTGTCGCGGCACCCGCTGGTCAGCCTCGGCCTGCTGACCTGTGCGATCGGCTTCGTCTTCGATGCGTGGCTGGAGATCCAGCTGGTCCACATGGGCATGTACATCTACTCCCAGGTGATCCCGTGGGGCTCGGTGTTCACCGGGACGACGTTCCAGTTCCCACTGATCTGGGAGTCGTTCTCGGTGACCTTCGTGATGGTGCCCGCCGCGATCCTTTGCTACCGCGACGACACGGGTAAATCGGTGGCGGAGAAGCTGGCCGCCAAGGCCAGGATCTTCCCGGCGCGCCCGGTGCTCGGCACGTTCCTGGTGATGTTCGCGATCATCAACGTGTCCTATTTCGCCTACGGGGCGTGGTTCTGGGTGATCAAGGTCAGCCACGCGGCCACCTCGGTGGCGTGCCCTTGGCCGTACCCGGAAGCCAAAGTCTATGACCCGCAAGGGTATTACCAGAAGGCCGGAGCCCAGGGCCCGTACTCGGTCGGCATCTGGTCGACCTGGGCGAGTGGGGAGCCGAACGGGCGACCCCATGTCGATCCACCGCCACCCGGTCAGGGTCCCTGCGCCACCGCTTCCGCGCCGGGTGCGCATGGCTGAGCCGCGCGCCGCCGTCATCACCGGCGCCTCCCGCGGTCTGGGGTTTGCCTCGACCGTGCGCCTGTACCGCGAAGGCTGGCGGGTGGTCGCGGCCATGCGGACCCCCGACCGTGGGATCCCGTTGCTCCGGGCGGGGACGGGGGCCGCCGAAGACGACGACCGGCTGGTCGGCGTGCAGCTCGACCTGTTGGATGCGGCGTCGATCGCGGCGGCGGCCAAGGCCATCGAGGAAGCCGTGGGCGCGCCCTACGCGCTGGTGCACAATGCGGGGATCTCGGCCGCCGGGATGGTCGAGGAGACCGATATGGCGCTGTGGCAGAACATGTTCGCCACCAGCGTCCTGGGTCCGGTGGCGCTCACCCAGGCGCTGCTGCCCTCGATGCGGGCGGCCGGCCAGGGGCGCATCGTCCTGGTGTCGAGCGCGGCGGGGGTGCGTGGTCAGCCGGCCACCGCCCCATATTCGGCGGCCAAGGGCGCACTGGAGCGGTGGGGGGAATCGATGGGGTGCGAGATCGCGCCCTTCGGCCTGGGGGTGACCGTTCTGGTCGCCGGCACGTACGACACGGAGATCATCACCGATGCGGGCACCACCGACAACCGTGACTTCGGCGGCCCGTATGCGCGGCTGCACCAGACCATGAACAGCCGCGGCAGGGCCGCGATGAAACTGGCCCGGCCGCCGGAGCTGTTCACCGACGGCCTGCTCAAGGCGCTGGACGACCACGCGCCGTTCCGCCGCCGCGGTGTAGGCCCCGACGCCTCGATGTTGTTGGCCGCCAACAGGATACTTCCGGCCTCCGGCATGCACCACGTATCGCGCATCGTGCTGGGCATACCGAAGCAGGGTTCCATGCGGGGCGGGGCATGGCCGTTGACAGCAGGACAGCGGGCGATGGTGTTCGTCGCGCGGATTGTGCCGCAGCCGCTCCTGCAGCGCTTGGCGGCCCGTAGGGCGAAGTGAGGGAGCATTGATGGAACAGCTTTTCGACGACCTGGAGGGCTTCGGCGCCTTCGACGACGCGGTCTCGGGCGACGTGCGCGACCCCTACACCGAACTGGCGCGGTTGCGCCGCGAGGAACCCATTCAGCGGCTGGATGTTTCCGGGATGCCGCACGAAGAGTCCAAACCGGTCTTCATCGTCTACCGCTTCGAGGAAGCCCAGCAGATGCTGCGTGACAACGAGACGTTCTCGTCGGCGGCCGTCATCGCGGCGTTCGGCCCGGTGCTGGGGGAGCGCGTGATGTTGGGCATGGACGAGCCGGTGCACGGCCGGTTGCGGTCGCTGGTGTCAAAGGCCTTCTCGCAGAAGGCGTTGGCGCGCTGGGAAGACGAGCTGGTCGGTCGGGTGGGCAATAGCCTCATCGACCGGTTCGCGGCGAACGGCAAGGCGGACCTGGTCAAGGACTTCACCTTCGACTACCCGAGCCGGATCATCGCGGGCCTGCTTGGCCTGCCGGAGGAGGACTATCCCCAGTTCCAGCGGTGGTCCATCTCGCTGCTGAGCTGGATCCTGAATCCCGAACGCGGCCTTGCCGCGTCGGCGGCGCTGTGCGACTACTTCGCGCCGATCCTGCAAGCCCGCCGCGCTGAACCCAAGGACGATCTGATCAGCGCGCTGGCCCAGGCCGAGATCGACGGCGAAAAGCTCGAGGACGAGGAGATCTACTCGTTTTTGCGCTTGCTGCTGCCCGCCGGGGTGGAGACGACGTACCGCTCGCTGGGCAGCCTGCTGCTGGCGCTGCTGTCGGACCCCGCGCAGCTGGCCGCCGTCCGCGCGGACCGGTCGCTGCTGCCGCAGGCCATCGAGGAGGGTGTGCGGTGGGAGCCTCCGCTGCTCACCATCACCCGGGTGGCGACCCGCGACACCGAACTCGGTGGGGTGCCCATACCGTCCGGCTCGACGGTCATGCCGATGCTGGGTGCGGCCAACCGGCAGGAAGACCGATACCCCGCTCCGGACGCGTTCGACATCTTCCGCTCACCCAGGGCGCACCTGGGCTGGGGGCACGGCGTGCACGTCTGCCTCGGCATGCACCTGGCGCGGCTGGAAATGCGCACCGCCATCAACCTTTTGCTCGACCGGCTGCCCAACCTGCGGCTCGACCCGGACGCGGACGACCCGCACATCCGCGGGCAGGTCTTCCGCTCACCGACGTCGGTGCCGGTGCTTTTCGACCCCTGACAACCAAGCCCGTAGGGGCCGTCGCTTGCCAATCGGCTAGTTTCCGGTAAGGCTCTCCATAGCCCCTCCGCGATTCAGAAGAGAGTGACAGTTATGACCGAGGCTGTAAAGGTTCGTTTCGAGCCGAAGATGATGATCGACGGCAAGCTCGTCGACGGCCAAGCCGGCACCTTCACCAACATCAACCCCGCCACCGAGGAGGCGCTCGGCGAGGTCGCCGACGCGTCCAAGGAGGACATGCACCGGGCGATCGACGCCGCCCGGCGAGCCTTCGACGAGACCGACTGGTCGACCAACCGCGAACTGCGCAAGCGCTGCCTGCTGCAACTGCACGAAGCGATCGAGTCGGAGAAGGAAGAGCTGCGCGAGGAGCTCATCCTGGAGGTGGGTTCGCCCCGGGCGATCACGTTCGGCCCGCAGCTGGACGCCCCACTGGAGGACGGACTCAAGTACCCCGCCAGGCTGATCGACGAATACGCCTGGGAAACCGACCTGGGCGACAAGGTGATCAGCCTGACCGGCACGCTGACCACCCGAAAGGTCTGGCGCGAGCCGGTGGGTGTGGTCGGCGCGATCGTGCCGTGGAACTTCCCGTTCGAGGTCACCCTCAACAAGCTCGGCCAGGCACTGGGCACCGGCAACACCGTGGTGCTCAAGCCGGCGCCCAACACGCCGTTCAACGCGACCCGGCTCGGCCGGCTGATCGCCGAGAAGACCGACATTCCCGCGGGCGTCGTCAACGTCGTCACCGCGTCGGATCACTTTGTGGGTGAAGAACTTACGCTGTCGCCCAAGGTCGACCTGATCTCGTTCACCGGGTCGACGGTGGTCGGCCAGCGGATCATGGAGAAGGGCGCCGCGACCATGAAGCGGCTGTTCCTGGAGCTCGGCGGCAAGTCGGCCACCATCGTGCTGGAGGACGCCGATTTCGGGATGGCCTGCGCGATCGGCATCGCGCCGTGCATGCACGCCGGGCAGGGCTGTGCGAACCCCACCCGGATGCTGTTGCCGCGGTCGCGCTACGACGAGGGCGTGGAGATTCTGAAGAGCATCTACGAGAACGTCACGTGCGGCGACCCGCAGGACCCGGGAACGCTGTGCGGTCCGGTGATCTCCGAGGTGCAGCGCAACCGCGTGATGGGCTACATCCGCAAGGGTGTGGAGGAGGGCGCGACGGCGCTGGTCGGCGGCCCCGACGCG
>NZ_LZJM01000160.1:0-13005 GCF_001667665.1 Mycobacterium sp. E342 | reverse complement strand
CTGATCCGGGCGCTCGGGGACGCCGGCGTGCGCAGCCTCGTCAGCCAGCCGCCGACGCTCGAGGAACTCTTCCTGCGCCACTACGACACGGCGGGCAGGGTGTCCGCATCATGACCACCGTAACCTTGGATCGGTCGCACCGTCCAGCACATCCCGCGCCGCAACGCCGGCCGAACTTCTCGGGAACGCTCGGAATGCTGCGGCTCTACCTGCGCCGCGATCGAATCTCGCTGCCGCTGTGGGTGTTACTGCTGTCCGTGCCGCTGGCAACGGTGTACGTCGGCAGCATCGAAAAGGTCTACCCCACCCAGGCCGCGCGCGCCGCGTTCGCCGCGTCCATCATGGCGAGCCCCGCACAGCGCGCGCTCTACGGGCAGGTCTACAACGACAGCCTTGGGGCCGTCGGCATTTGGAAGGCGGGGATGTTTCACCTGCTGATCTCGGTGGCCGTCATCCTGACGGTCATCCGGCACACCCGCGCCGACGAGGAGGCCGGCCGGACCGAACTCCTCGACTCCACCGCGGTCGGCCGCTACGCCGGCCTCAGCGCCGCGCTGCTGTTGTCCTTCGGGGCCAGCGTCGCCACCGGCGCGATCGGTGCGGCGGGACTGCTCATGACCGATGTCCCACCCGGCGGGTCGCTCGCGTTCGGCGCCGCGCTCGCCTGCTCCGGATTGGTGTTCACCGCGGTCGCCGCGGTGGCCGCCCAGCTGTCGCCGAGCGCACGGACCGCCCGCGGTGCCGCGTTTGCGGTCCTGGCGGCCGCCTTCACGCTGCGCGCCCTCGGCGATGCCGGTTCCGGATCGCTGTCGTGGCTCTCGCCGCTGGGGTGGTCGCTGCAAGTCCGGCCCTACGCGGGAGACCAGTGGCCCGTGCTGGCGCTGCACGTCGCGACGACCGTCGCGCTGACGCTGGTGGCGTACCGGCTGCTGGCCGGCCGCGACGTCGGCGCCGGCCTCTTCGCCGAACGCCCCGGTCCGGGCTCCGCGGCGTCCACGCTGGGCAATGTGTTCGGGCTGGCCTGGCGACTGGACCGCGGCGCCCTGGTGCTGTGGACCGTGGGTCTCTGCCTGTACGGCGTGTTACTGGGCAGCGTGGTGCACGGCATCGGCGACGAGCTCGGCAACAGCAACGCCGCACGCGACATCGTCGTCCGGATGGGCGGCACCAACGCGTTGGCGGACGCCTTCATCGCCGTCGCGTTCACCATGCTGGGCATGGCGGCCGCCGCATTCGCCGTCTCGCTGACGCTGCGGCTGCACCAGGAGGAGGCGGCACAACGAGCCGAGACGACCCTGGCCGGCGCGGTGTCCAGAAGCCGCTGGCTGGCGAGTCACCTGCTGGCGGCGCTGCTCGGATCCGCGGCGGCGATGCTGGTCAGCGGCGTGGCCGGCGGGCTCGTCTACGGCGCCGCGGCGGGCGACGTCGGCGGCAAGCTGGCCGTCGTGATGGGCAGCGCGGCCGTCCAGCTGCCCGCCGTCTGGCTGCTCTCGGCGGTGACCGTCGCCATGTTCGGTCTCGCGCCGCGATTCACCCCCGTGGCCTGGGGCGTCCTCGTCGGGTTCGTCGCGTTGTACTTGATCGGGTCGTTGGCGGGCTTCCCGCAGTGGCTGCTCGACCTGGAACCGTTCGCCCACATCCCCCGGGTCGGCGCGGATTTCACCGGTGTGCCGCTGCTTTGGCTGTTGGCCATCGACACCGGACTGATTACGCTCGGTGTCATGGCCTTCCGACGCCGCGACCTGCGTAGCTAGGAGGCGTCGTGAAAACCGGTATTCGCGTGACGGTCACGTCGATCTCGGGGATCGTCTCGTTCGGTGTGATCCTCTTCGTGCCGGCAGGCACGTTGCGGTATTGGCAGGCATGGGTTTTCATCGCCGTCTTCATGGCGGCAACGATCGTCCCGGTGGTCTACCTGGCGCGCCACAACCCCGCCGCCCTGCAGCGGCGCATGAACGCGGGCCCACGGGCCGAACCCCGGGCGGCTCAGAAGTTCATCATCACCGGCTCGTTGCTGACCCTGTTCGCGACGATGGTGGTCAGCGCGCTCGATCACCGGTTCGGCTGGTCGTCGGTGCCGGCGTGGCTGTGTGTGGTCGGCGACATCCTGGTGGTGACGGGACTCGGGCTCGCCATGCTGGTGATCGTCCAAAACGGTTACGCCGGCGCCACCATCACCGTGGAAACAGGCCAGACGCTGGTATCCGACGGTCTCTACCGATTCGTGCGCCATCCCATGTACGTCGGAAACGTGATCATGATGATCGGCATGCCCCTGGCGCTCGGCTCCTATTGGGGACTGCTGTTCGTACTCCCCGGCGGCGTCATGCTCGCACTGCGCATCCTCGACGAGGAAAAGCTGCTCACCGCGGAGCTGACCGGGTACCGCGAATACCGGCAGCAGGTGCGCTACCGGCTGGTGCCCTACATCTGGTAATCGCCAAGACGACCCGCCTAGGGTGGTCGCGTGGCCCGAAATCCCGCGCCCACCCTGGACCGGCCGTGGCGGCGGCCCGGTGCCCTCCGGTACGCGGTGAGCCGCCTTCGCGGTCTGGCCGCGCCCCCCGTCACCGTGACCGATCCGCCGGCCGGCCTACGCGTCGAGCGTGACGCGGGCGTGCCGACCCGCGATGGAACGGTGTTGCGGCTCAACGTGTTCCGGGAGGCTGACGCCCCGGCTGCGCCGGCCATTCTGAGCATTCACCCCTACGGCAAGGACAACCTGCCGAAGCGGCGCGGCACCCGGTGGACGTTCTCCGTGCAGTACCGGATTCTGCGCCAGCCGCGGCGGGTGACCTTCTCGGCGCTGACCGGTTGGGAGGCGCCCGATCCGGCATGGTGGACCGCGCAGGGGTTCGTCGTCGTGAACGCCGACGCCCGCGGCTGCGGCCACTCCAAGGGCACCGGAGAGCTGTTGTCGCGCCGGGAGGCCGAGGACACCTACGACGTCGTGCAGTGGATCGCCGACCAGCCGTGGAGCGACGGGCGGGTCGTCATGCTGGGGGTGTCGTACCTGGCCATCAGCCAGTACGCCGTCGCGGCCCTACGGCCCCCGGCACTGAAGGCCATCTGCCCCTGGGAAGGCTTCACCGACGCCTACCGCGACCTGACCTTTCCGGGCGGCGTCCGGGAGCGCGGCTTCACCCGGATGTGGTCGCGGATCGTGCGACGCGACACCCGGCAGGCCTACGACCTGGAGCGGATGCAGGATGCCCACCCGTTGCGCGACGAGTTCTGGCGCTCACTGGTGCCGGAGCTGTCCGCCATCGAGGTGCCGATGCTGGTGTGCGGCAGCTTCTCCGACAACAACCTGCACAGCCGGGGCTCCATCCGCGCGTTCACGGGCGCCGCGTCCCGGCACGCCCGCCTGTACACCCACCGCGCCGGAAAATGGGCGACCTTCTATTCCGGGCCCACGCTGGCCGAGCAGCTGAAGTTTTTCCGCGCCGCGCTGGATGGGGCGCCCGGTTCACGCAGCGTCCGCCTCGAGGTCCGGGAAGACCGCGACACCGTCGCCGTGGTCCGTGAAGAACGGGAATGGCCGCTGGCGCGCACCCGTTGGCGGCCTTTGTATCTCGACAAAGACGGGGCACTGGCCGCCCGGCGGCCGCCGGAGCCGGGCAACATCACATTCGAAACCCGTGCTGCGGCAGCCGCTTTCAGCTGGACCGTCCCCAAGGACGTCGAGTTGACCGGGCCGATGGCGGCGCGGTTGTGGCTCGAATTGCACGGTTGCGACGACGCCAATCTGTTCGTCGGCGTGGAGAAGTGGCGCCCCGGCCGGTTCGGGGGCCGGTTTGTCGCATTCGAGGGCTCGTACGGGTACGGGCGCGACCGGGTGAGCACCGGTTGGCAGCGAGTCTCGCTGCGCGCGCTGGACCCCGGCCTGTCCCGGCCCTGGGAGCCCGTGGCCGCATGCACCGACCCGCAGCCCGTCGCGGCCCGCGAGGTCGTCGAGGTCAACGTCGCGCTGGGCCCGTCGGCGACCCTGTTCCGCGCCGGTGAGCGGCTGCGGCTGGTGGTCGCCGGTCGCTGGTTGTGCCCGCGGAACCCGCTCACCGGCCAGCTCCCCGCGGCCTACGCCGGCTCGCCGCGCGGTCGCGTCACACTGCACTGGGGCCCGCGCCACGACGCGCACCTGCTGGTCCCTGAGATTCCGTAGCAGACGGCTAGATCCAGACGCCCTTGCCCACCGCGACCACACCGCCGGCGCTGATCGCGAAGCGTTCCCGGTCCTTCTCCAGGTCTACGCCGACCATCTCGCCGGGACCGACGACGACGTTCTTGTCCAGGATGGCGTGGCGTACCACCGCGCCCCGGCCGACCCGGGCGCCCGGCATGATCACGCTGCCCTCGACGATCGCGCCGTCGTCGACCACGACGTTGGACGACAGCACCGAGTTGCGCACCGAGGCCGCCGAGATAATGCTGCCGGCACCGACGACCGACTCTTGCGCCGAGCCTCCGTTGACGAACTTGGCCGGCGCCAGGTTCTCGGACTCGCCGCGAATCGGCCAGCGCTTGTTGTAGAGGTTGAACACCGGGTGCACCGACACCAGGTCCATGTGCGCGTCGTAGAACGCGTCCAGCGTTCCCACGTCGCGCCAGTACCCCCGGTCGCGATCGGTGGCGCCCGGTACCTCGTTGTCTTTGAAGTCGTAGACCGCTGCCATCCCGTCGGCCACCAACCGCGGGATGATGTCGCCGCCCATGTCGTGGTCGGAGTGGTCGTCGTCGGCGTCGGCGCGTATCGCGTCGATGAGCACCTTGGTGGTGAAGATGTAGTTGCCCATCGACACGAACGTCGACTCCGGGTCGTCCGGTGTGCCCGGCGGCTCCAAGGGCTTCTCCACGAAAGCGCGGATGCGCCCGGAATCGTCGGCGTCGATGCACCCGAACGCGCTGGCCTCGCTGCGCGGCACCCGGATGCCGGCCACCGTTGCGCCGGCCCCGCTTTCGATGTGGAACTGGACCATCTGCTCGGGGTCCATTCGATACACATGGTCGGCGCCGAAAACGACTATGTAGTCGGGGTCTTCGTCGTAGATCAGATTGAGCGACTGGTAGATCGCGTCGGCGGAACCGGTGTACCAGCGTGGGCCCAGGCGCTGCTGGGCGGGCACCGGGGTGATGTACTCACCGGCCAGACCGGACAGCCGCCAGTTCTGCGAAATATGACGGTCCAGTGAATGCGACTTGTACTGAGTGAGAACGCAGATCCGCAAATAACGCGCATTGACGAGGTTGGAGAGCACGAAGTCGATCAGCCGGTAGGCGCCGCCGAAGGGAACTGCGGGCTTGGCCCGGTCCGCTGTCAGCGGATACAGCCGCTTGCCCTCACCGCCGGCCAGGACAATGCCCAGCACGTGTGGCGCTTCCCTCATGGTTCAAACCTATCGGCCGTCGCGAAACGCTGCCAGAGGGACCGCGCTAATTGGCGGTCTTCTGTGCGGCTGTCCGTCAAGGTATTTGGTTCCCGGGGTTCCGGCCACCGATTGTCGGCCCGACTCGCGGGCATCGCCGGAACCGAACTACGGTGCGGGTATGCGGGTGGCGATGATGACTCGGGAGTACCCACCGGAGGTCTACGGGGGAGCCGGTGTACATGTCACCGAACTGGTCGCCCAGCTGCGCCGATTGTGCGCGGTCGACGTGCACTGCATGGGCGCGCCCCGACCGAACGCCTTCGTGCACCAGCCCGATCCGCGCTTGCAGGGCGCCAACCCTGCTCTGACGACGTTGTCCGCGGACCTGATGATGGCCAACGCCGCGTCGGCGGCCGACGTCGTGCATTCGCACACCTGGTACACCGGCATGGCCGGGCACCTGGCCGCGCTGCTCTACGACCTCCCCCACGTCCTGACCGCGCATTCGCTCGAGCCGCTGCGGCCGTGGAAGGCCGAACAGCTCGGCGGTGGCTATCGCGTGTCGACGTGGGTGGAGCACACGGCGGTACAGGCCGCGCACGCCGTCATCGCGGTCAGCTCCGCGATGCGTGAAGACATTGTGCGGGTCTACCCCGCCCTGGATCCCAGCCTGGTGCACGTCGTCCGCAACGGGGTCGACACCGACGTCTGGTATCCGTCCGGGCCCATGGAAACCGGGTCTGTGCTGGCCGAACTCGGGGTTGACCCGCACCGGCCCACCGTGGCGTTCGTCGGCCGGATCACCCGGCAGAAGGGTGTGGCCCACCTGGTGGCGGCGGCGCACCGGTTCGACCCCGAGGTGCAGGTGGTGCTGTGCGCGGGCGCCCCCGACACTCCGGAGATCGCCGACGAGATCCGGTCCGCGGTGGAGCGGCTGACCGACCATCGGCAGGGTGTGTTCTGGATCAGGGAAATGCTGCCGATCGGCGAGATCCGCGAAATACTCTCGGCCGCAACGGTTTTCGTCTGCCCATCCGTGTATGAGCCGTTGGGTATCGTGAACCTGGAGGCGATGGCGTGCGCGACGGCCGTGGTGGCGTCCGATGTCGGGGGGATACCCGAGGTGGTCGTCGACGGGGTGACGGGTTCGCTGGTGCATTACGACGCCGGCGACTCGACCGGCTACCAGGCGAGGCTGGCCGAAGCGGTCAACGATCTCGTCGCCGACCCCGGGCGGGCGAAGCGCTACGGCGAGGCGGGACGCCAGCGCTGCGTCGAGGAATTCTCCTGGGCCCGTGTCGCCGAGCAGACCCTGGACATCTACCGAAAGGTGTGTGCGTAGCGGCGGCCGTCCGCCGGCACGTCTCAGCTGGAGCTCGTGACACCCTTGAGTTCGTCACCGAGGGCTGCGGCTTCGTCGGGCGTCAGCTCGACGACCAGTCGACCGCCACCCTCAAGTGGTACCCGCATCACGATGCCGCGCCCCTCCTTGGTTGCTTCCAGAGGACCGTCGCCGGTCCGGGGCTTCATCGCCGCCATCGAGTGCTCCCTCCAGGTTCGAGCTGGCCCGCCTTTGCGGACCTGGTCGGCGCCGAGCATGCCCCGCCAGCGATTTTCCAGCCATACCCGACATCGAACTGCCAAATCACCCCCCCATTGTTCCCTATCCAGGTCACGAGTTGTACAAAGACCCGGTTCTGCGGGCTTAGCGGGCGGCTGAACCCGACCGCCCGCCCGCATCGTCACCGGGTGGAAGGCACCCAACAACCCCGGACATGGTCGTCGACCATCCCGGTCGCCTGCATCAGCGCATAGGCGGTGGTCGGCCCGACGAAGCGGAACCCGCGCCGCTTGAGCTCACGTGCCATGGCCTTCGATTCCTCGCTGGCCGAAGGAATCTCGGAGCCGTCAGCGGGCCGGGGACGCGGTTCCGGCGCAAAGGACCACAGCAGCTTCGACAGGTCCGCCGCACTTCCCAGCTCCGCAGCGGCGCGCGCGTTGGCGATCGTCGCGTCGATCTTGGCCCGGTTGCGCACGATGCCCGTATCCGCCATCAGCCGGTGCACGTCGTCGTCGGTGTAGCCGGCGACCCGCTCGACATCGAAACCGGCGAAAGCCCGCCGGAAGTTCTCCCGCTTGCGCAGGATGATCAGCCACGACAGCCCGCTCTGGAAGGCCTCCAGGCTCATCCGCTCGAACAGCGCCACCCCGTCGTGCACCGGGCGGCCCCACTCCTGGTCGTGGTAGTCGCGGTACATCTGGAAATCGGGTCCGGGGCGAATGGCCGCCCAACCACACCGAACCAGCCCGTCATCGCTCACATCTAGTCCTGACGATCCTCGCGGTCTCCGGGTTCCACGGCCTCGGGCTCGCCTTCGGCCGACGCCGGGGCGCGCACCGCCGCCAGCTCACCCCGCAGCGCCTCGAGCTCGCGGGCCAGCCGGTCCAGCACCCAGTCCACCTCGCTGGTCTTGTATCCGCGCAGCACCTGGGTGAATTTGACGGCGTCGACGTCCGCGCCCGTCACGCCGTAGGCGGGCAACACCGTCGCGGTGGTCCCCCGCGGCAGGGGCGGCAGCTGCTCGCCCCGACCGAACAACAGACTCGCCGCGCCGAACAGCACGATCGCCACGAGCACCAGAACCACCAGGTAGAGCAACACCAATGCCACGTCGTCGATACTGCCCTATGCGGCCGACACCGCGACCAAGCAGCGGGGCCTCAGCGCGGCCGCAGGACCGCCATGGGTGGGCGGTCCGCCAGCGACACCGGCGAAGTGTGCTGGGTGTAGCCGTGGGTATCGGGTCCGTCCGGCCCGACGGCGAAGAACTGCGTCAGCCCGACGCCGGAGTCGGGAACCCCGCAGCGTGAGAGCAGGGTCGCGATGACCTGGCGGCTCATCGCGCCGAGCTCGGCCAGCGGTCGGTTGCGGTGCGCGCGCACACCCAGGTTGACCTGGGCGATCGCGTCGGCGCCGAGCCGGTCGAAGGTGTCCAGCAGCAGGCCGATCTCCACCCCGTAGCCCGGCGCGAACGGCACCGACGTCAGCAGTTCACGGGTGGCCGCGTACTCCCCGCCGAGCGGCTGCAGGATGCCGCCCAGCTCCGGCCGCAGCGCCGCGAGCAGCGGCCGGGCCACCAGCTCGGTGACCCGCCCGCCGCCGGTGGCGCCCGCGGCGCCCCCCACGTCGCCGACCTGCAGCGGCCGCCGGTAGAAGCTCTTGACCAGGTGAATGCCGTCACCGGTCAGCAGCGGACCGACCAGCCAGGGCACGAACATCGGGTGCGGGTTGATCAGGTCGGAGTCGACGAACACGACGATGTCGCCACTTGTGGCCGCGAGCGAGCGCCACAGCGCCTCGCCCTTGCCCGGCCGGATGGGCACCTCGGGGAGGGCCTGCTCGCGGCTGACGACGCGGGCGCCGGCGGCGACGGCGCGGATCTCGGTGTCATCTGTCGAGCCGGAGTCCAGCACGATCAACTCGTCGACCAGCCCGTCTACCAGCGGGGAGATGCTGTCGACGACCGATGCGATGGTTTCTTCCTCGTTGAGCGCCGGCAGCACCACCGAGATGGTTCGCCCCGCCTTCGCGGCCTCGAGTTCGGCGACGGTCCAGGTGGGACGGTTCCAGCTGCGATCGGCCAACCAGGTTGCGCCGGGCCGGGCGGACAGCACCGCGCCGGCGGCGAGGTCCCCGGCGACCAGGTCGGATGCCGTCATGCCAGCCCCCTCACCGTGCGCGCCGGCGGGCGAACCCCCTGGATCGACGCCACCATTTCCAGCACGCGCCGGGTCGCGGCGACCTCGTGCACGCGAAACATTCGCGCACCGGCGGCCGCCGCCAGCGCGGTGGCCGCCAGCGTTCCCTCGAGCCGCTCGGTCAATTCCACACCCAGAGTCTCCCCGACGAAGTCCTTGTTACTCAAAGCCATGAGCACCGGCCACCCGGTATTAACGAGATCGCCCACGTGACGCAATAGCAGCAGCCCGTGGAAGGTGTTCTTCCCGAAGTCGTGGGCAGGGTCGATCAGCACCCGGTCGCGGGGCACCCCGCGGGCGACGGCGCGCTCGGCTGCGGCCGTGACCTGGCGGATGACGTCGTCGACCACTCCGCGCGTGCTGGTTCCATAGTTCACCCGGAACGGACGCGTGCGGGGCAGCGCGCCGCCGGTGTGCGAGCACACCAGGCCCGCACCGAACTCGGCGGCGACCTCGGCCAGGGCCGGGTCGATGCCGCCCCAGGTGTCGTTGATCAGGTCCGCCCCCGCGGCGCAGGCCACCCTGGCCACCTCGGAGCGCCAGGTGTCGACGCTGATCAGCTGGTCCGGGTAGGCGTCGCGCAGCCATTCGATAAAGGGGATCAACCGGGCGATCTCGGTCTGCGCGTCGACCGCCTGGCCCGGTCCGGCCTTGACCCCTCCGACGTCGACGACGTCGGCGCCCTCGGCGACGGCCCGGTGCGCGGCGGCCCTGGCGGCCTCGTCGCTGAACGTCGCACCCCGGTCGTAGAACGAGTCCGGGGTGCGGTTCACGATCGCCATGATCAGCGGGCGGTCGCCGGCGACCGGACGGCCGCACCAGCTGGCTTGCACGGGTCTATAGTGCCCGGTCACCGCGCCGCGCACCGTCAGGGGATCGGGTGAGCGGCCAAGGCGCGGTGGTACGGCGAGTCTCCGCCGTCAGCGTACGGCCGACGCCGTGAGCGCACATTCAGCCGCGCGGCCGCTTACCGTCGGCCACTTCGTCGGGGTATTCGTCGTAGTACGGCACGTAGCCCTCGTCGCGGCCGGCCAGCACGTACAGCGGATCCTTGATGTCTGATCCGTAGGCCTGCTCGCGCAGCTCCACCTTGCGGCTCTTGAACGTCGTGGTGTGCTCGAGCGACTCGACCACTCGCACGAACAGCGGCAACGCGTAGACGGGCAGCTGGGAGTACACCGCGCGGGCCAGCGACTTGCCGTCGAACTCCGCGCCGTCGCGCAGCTTGACCGCGGCCATCCCGGCGCGGCCGCCGGTGCGGGGAATCTCGACACCGAAGACCGTGCATTCCTCGACGGACGCGTCGGACGCCAACGCCGCCTCCACCTGCGTGGTGGCGACGTTCTCCCCCTTCCACCGGAAGGTGTCGCCCAGCCGGTCGACGAACGCGGCGTGCCCCATGCCCTGCGGGCTCATCACGTCACCGGAGTTGAACCACACGTCCCCCTCGCGGAAGGCGTTGCGCACCAGCTTCTTTTCGCTCGACTCCTGGTCGGTGTAGCCGTCGAAGGGCTGCAGGCGGTTGACCGGGCTGAGCAGCAGGCCGGGCTCCCCGGGGGGCACCCGGCGCACCCGTCCGTTGTCGTCGCGCAGCGGGGCCCCGGTGTCGGGGTCGTACTCCACGTAGGCCAGCGGCATCGGGAAGACACCGGTGGTGCGGGGCACGTTGAACACGTTGATGAACGCGGTGTTGCCCTCGCTGGAGGCGTAGAACTCGCAGACCCGGTCGATGTCGAACCGATCGGTGAACTCGTCCCAGATCTCCGGGCGCAGCCCGTTGCCGGCGATCACCCGCACCTGGTGCGCGCGGTCGGTGGCCTTGCGGGGCTGGTTGAGCAGGTACCGGCAGATCTCGCCGATATAGATGAACGCCGTGGCCTCCGCGGCGATCACCTCGTCCCAGAACTTCGACGCCGAGAACGACTTGCCCAGCGCCAGCGTCGCGCCCGAGTTGATCACCGACGACAGCGCGACGGTCAGGGCGTTGTTGTGGTACAGCGGCAGGCAACTGTAGAGCGTGTCGGAGCTCTTCAGCCGCAGCCCGATACCGCCGAACGCCGCGAGCGCCTTGAGCCACCGCAGGTGGGTCATCACGCTGGCCTTGGGGAAGCCCGTCGTGCCCGAGGTGAAGATGTAGAACGCGGTGTCCCTGGCCTGCACGGCCGACACCGACGCCGGGTTGGTGGCCGGGGCGCTGACGGCGAATCGCTCCAGGTCTTCGACGGTCATCGTCTCGGTGTCGCCCGAGCCGCCGCACTCGGCGACCGCGCTGACCAGGTCGGTCTCCGCGATCAGGACCTTGGCCTTCAGCAGGCCCAGGCTGTGCGCGAGGACCTCGCCGCGCTGGTGGTAGTTCAGCATCCCGGCGACGGCGCCGCACTTGACCGCCGCCAACATGGTCAGGACCGCGTTGGGCGAGTTGCGCAGCATGATCGCGACGACGTCACCGTGGCCGACGCCGTGGGCGGCCAGGACCGCGGCGTACCTGTTGGCGGCGGCGTTGGCGTCGCGGTAGGTCAGTTGCTGGTCGCCGAACCGCAGGAAGACCCGGTCGCCGTAGCGGGCGGCCCGCTCCTGGAACACCGTGCCGATCGACTTCTTCGAACCCGGCTGGGCCAGCAGCCCGGTCACCGCCCCGCGCACGATCACCGGCATATCGGCCAGCAGACCCGGCGCCCGCGATGCGATGTCGGTCAGTTTGACCGCGGTCCGCGCTCCCCCGTCGTGATCGGCCACGTCATCCCTCGATTCTGCGTAAACAACTCGGCGGACAGCCTAATAGGGATCACGAGATTGCCGGCGCCCTCATTCGGGGGCACACGCCTCCACGGCGTCGCTCACCTTGTCGACCAGCAACAACCGGTCCATCGCCGGCTGCGAGACGTACCCGCTGTCGAGCAACCCGCCCAGCCAGTCCCACAGCCCTTCGTAATGCCCCAGCGGATCCAGCATGACGATGGGCTTGCGGTGCAGACCCAGGTAGCCCGTGGTCCACGAGTCGAGCAGCTCGTCCAGGGTGCCGACGCCGCCGGGGAGCACGATGAACGCGTCGGCGCGCTCCTCCATGACGTGCTTTCGCTCGTGCATGGTCTCGGTGACGATGAGCTCGTCGGCGTCGGCGTCGGCGATCTCGACGCGCATCAGGACCTGGGGGATCACGCCGACGGTCCGGCCCCCGTGGGCGCGTGCGGCGGTCGCCACCGCGCCCATCGCCGACACCCGGCCCCCACCCCACACCAGGGTCCAGCCACGCTCGGCGATCGCCTCGCCGAGTTCGGCAGCGACCGCAAGCAATTCGGGATGTTGCGGGCCGGACGCGCAGTACACGCACACCGCCCAGTCGCCGGCTGGCTCGGATTCCGGGCGCATACAACGAAAGGTAGACCAAGCTTGCTGACGCCCGCATGCCGCGCGCAATAAAATCCGGCGATGCCGATTCGATGGAACGTCCCCCGGCACGCGTCGGCCCTTCAGCGGCTGGAGGCGGCACTGGCGACCGGGAGAGGCGCCGTCGTGCTCGGACCCGATGGCTGCGGCAAGTCCACGTTGGCCCGGTTGGCCGCCGACGACTTCGGTCACCAACACCCCGGCACCCGCGTCCGCTGGGTCACCGGCACCCCGACCGAGCGCGCGGTTCCCTTCGGCGCCTTCAGCCACCTGGTCGAGATAGCCGACATCGGCAAGCCGGCCAGCGCCAACTGGTACACCAGCGTGGCGGACAGGATGTCCAGTTCGTGAGCGTCGTCGACCGCGAGCAGCAGGTCGTCACCGTCCAGCGACGCCCGGGCGGCACGCAACAGCGCGGCCGGCTTGCCGATGTCGGCTATCTCGACCAGGTGGCTGAAGGCGCCGAAGGGAACCGCGCGCTCGGTCGGGGTGC
>NZ_LZJM01000159.1:0-5670 GCF_001667665.1 Mycobacterium sp. E342 | reverse complement strand
GAACACCTTGCAAAGCGCATTGGGAACACTGAAAAGTGACGGGTACGACCCCGCGGGCATCCGGGCGCAAGAGGGGCCACTGTCACCGTTGCCCGCGCTGCCGAAAGACCCCAAGCAGTTCGCCCAGGTGTGGAATTCGCTCACGCCCGAGCAGAAAGACGCCGAGTATCACAACAATTCGTCGATCGGCAACCACGACGGAATGCCCGCGGTGGACCGCGACCACTACAACCGCATGCACCTCGACGAGCTGCAGAGGACAAACCAAGCCGACCTTGACCGCCTGCGCGCTCAGCATCCCGATTGGGCCAACGGGAAGACACCATTCTTGAAGACCAATGAGTACCTGGATTGGCGACGGCAATGGGACGCGGCCAACCGGGCACACGACGGCTACGCGGACGTGAAGAAAACGATTGGCCCGCCGCCGGACCAGATCGACCCGTCGTCGAACAAGCTCCACCAATATCTCCTGCTCATCGACGACAAGGGCCACGCCGCGGCCGCGATCAACAACCCCGATACGGCCAAACGCAACGCCACCTTCGTCCCGGGAACCGGCCAGGACACCACCCGCTTCAGCGGAAGCGCCGACAAGTCCCAGCGGATGTATTGGGCGGCCCGCGGCGCGGATCGAACACTTCGGCCCGGCGATGTCTCGGTCACCACGTGGATGGGGTACGACCGGCCGATGAATCTCGTTGAAGCCGCCCATACCAGTTACGCCCACAACGGGGCCGACGCGCTCGACGGTTTCCAAGCGGGATTGCGGGCCTCGCACAACGACACGGTGACGGGCGGGCCGTCCATCAACACGGTCATCGGACACAGCTACGGGTCGACCGAAGTGGGAGCGGCGGCCACGGGCGGCCACCACCTCGACGCCAACAACGTCATCGCTGTCGGCAGCCCCGGGATGCTCACCGACCATGCCGGCGACCTGAACCTTGACGCCGGGGCCCACGTGTTCGCGACGCGAGCGCAAAACGACGTCATCGGCGTGGTCACCGGCATGACCCTGGGCCCCGACCCGATGAGTTCAAAATTCGGAGGCATCCCGTTTGAAGCAGCGCCCGGACCGGGTTGGCCGTTCGGCCTGCCGACGGTCGCGGCCCACAGTAGCTACTGGGACCCGGGCAACCCCGCGCTGAACAACATGGGCCGTATCATCGCAGGCAGGGTCGATGTCACCCCACCCTCATTCACGCCATGACCGCTATGACTCGAACGCCCCGATTCGTCGTAATCCTCGCCGCTGTCGCAGCGCTCGTCCTCGCGTGCTCCCCGAGCAAGCCGGCCGCCCCGCTCGGCGGGAAAACCCCTTCCGGTGCAACACCCATCCCAGGAGGCCCGATGGACCACACCCCGGTCGCCCCGTCACCGAAGGTTCCCGGCAGCCAGCAAGAGGCGCAAGACACGGTGCTGCAATACCTGCAGAGAACGGTGAACGGCCTGCCGCCGGGCACCGTGCTCGACGGCAGCGACGCCCAGGGCGGAAGCAACCTGGGTTGCGACGACAACTACGCGGGGCCCGGCCCGGGGCCCACCGAGTACACCGCCGCCCTGCATGTGGTCGGGCCCGAGGGCATGGCGCCGGCAGAGCTCATCGACCGAACCGGAAAGCTTTGGCAGAGCTGGAATCTCACCGTCATGGAGCGCGACGGCTTCGAGAAGCCGAACCGCTTCGCATACGCTCCCGACGGGTACCGGCTGCAGATCGAAGCGGCGTACCCCGCAAACTATTCGCCGACCGTGACGGTCATCTCCCCGTGCTTCGCGGGCGACTTGCGAAAGGATGACCTCCCGTTTCCCCGGATGATTCGCCAAACCGCGCCCGGAAGCTAGTGCTTGCTGCTGGGCCTGCGGCTCGGGGTGAATTGGCTAATCGGCCTGCGGGAGTAGTCTTTCCCAGGGATTGGAAGGGGGGCATGCTTGTGGCTGCCGGTCTGCCGCGGTCCTCGGCGAAGACGTCACGCGCAGCGCCGGCCTTGCCCCCAGCGGGTTGGATCAACGCTCGGGCCGCCGCCGGCTGACAACGCCATGCAACTCCTCTACATCAGCGTCCCGGCACTCATCGGCGCGGCAGGTGGTGACCCCTGGGCGGTCAACGCCAGCCTGCAGGCGGGCAGCCCGGCGCAGATTTCCAATCTGGCCGAGGCCTTCCATCGCGCTGGTCGATGCACGGCGGAGGCTGACCACGCGTTCGAGCAAGCCCGCACCCGCTTCGACGCCGCCTGGAATCACCAGGATGGCGATCATCCGATCAACGCCTCCGACGAAGTCCAGCGGGTGACGAAAGCCCTTGGCGCACAATCCTTGCAGTTGCCGAAGATCGGCGCGGACCTGGAGAACATCGCCGCGACATTGGCCGAAGCCCAGAAAACCGCGGCCGGGCAGATCGCGTCGCTCGAAGCCGAATTGGAGAACCTCGACGAGCTGATCGCCGAAGCCGACCAGATGGAGGACGACGCGGACCTGAGCGCGGCCGATTACGACGCGCTCGAGGCGTTTATCGCCAAATGCGAAGACGACGCCGTGCGTGCCACCAAAGACGCGCTGGGCCGGCTGCAAGCCACGCGCGACGGTTATTCGAGCTCCTTTCAGAACGCGTTGGGAACGCTGCACGCCGACGGATATGACTCGACGGGCGTCCAGCCCACACCCGGCCCGGCGCCGGGCGATCAGCAGGGCGGGCCACGCGGTCCCTCGTTGGCGCCGACGCCTGGGGATGTGGCGATCGCCGGTGCGGGTGCCGTGGCCGGTGGCACTGCAGACGGTGTGCGGCAGGCGACCCTCAACCTCATCGCCGAATCTCCCGGTACGGGTCCCGGCAAGGCTGACCCGGGCTTGTTGCGGTGGCTCGAGGATGCGAAGGTCGGCGGAGTCGAACTTCCGGGATTCACCCGTATCGGCGGGGTGGTCGGTGCAGCCAGCGCAATACCGGCCATAATGTCCGACGTCCATGACGGCAACTCGGTACCCGAGGCAGTCACCCGGGAGACTGCCGGTGTCGCCGCCGGGTTATGGGCGGGTGCAGAGGTGGGTGCGGCGATCGGTTCGGTCGTTCCGGGGGCAGGTACCGCGGTTGGCCTGGTGGTCGGCGCCGGTGCTGGAGCGGTCGCCAGCTACCTGGCGTCTAAGGGTGTCGAAGCGGCCTGGCACCCGGTCGCGGACGCGGTCGGTAGTGCGGTGCACGGCGTGGAATCCGTCTTCGGTTTCGGTTAGGGCCACTTTCGATGCGATTCGATGAGTTCGTGCAGGGGTCGGGCATCTCGGTGTACCCGGTCGACCGATTTGTCGGTTTTCTGGTGGAGGTCGGCATGCCGCCGGGTTGGGAGACCTTCCACTCGGCGGTCGGGACCCGTGTGTGGGTCTGGCGCGACGATCCATGCATCGACACGTTCTGCGCTAACGCGGTGTTGACGATGCATCGCGTCGAGGCCCCGCTGGATCCCGTCGACGTGTTCGCGATGTTGTCCGATCAGCAATTGCAGTCGGTGCCCAGCCCGGTTGAGCTGCGCCGTGAATTCGCCGCAGCCACCGAGGGCCCCGGGATCGTCGGGATGCTCGCGATGCGGATCGCGCATGAACTCGGCATCGTCGACAGCGGGTCACAATCGCGGATCATCGCGACGGAAGAGGAGACGCTGATCGCCCAACTGACGGTTACCGCGTTACATGATTCACCGGTGAATCGGGCACAGCTCTGGCTGAAGGCACGGCGCGGTCCGGTGACCATCCCGGCGGCCGCCGGTCAGCGCCGCGCCACAGTTAACACAACACAAGTCGGCCACTGATGGCCGGTGACAGGGGGAAAGGCCGTCGGTGGCGTGTTCTGCGCTATTGCTTTGGCGGTTCCCTCTGCCTGGTGGCGGGCGTCAACGTGCTGGTCGGTTCACCGTGGTACCTATGTCTCGGCGTCGGCGTGACCGGTGGCATCATCCTCGTCGGGCAGCGCCGGATATTTCGTGCCGCCGTCAGCCGCTCGGGCGACGCAATCGCCTGCCGCTACATTCCCTGGTACGAGGGCAACGCCTACATCACGCTGGTGCTGGTCCCGCTGCTGGGGGTCGCCGCGTTCGGGGCCGGGAATGCCCCCGGCAACCCGGCGTGGCTTCGTTTAACGGGCATCATCATCGTGGGCGTAACGCCGCTGACCCTTTATGGCGTCGTCCGTATGTGGCTTCGAAGTCTGCTCTGCATAACCCCGTCAACGTTGACCGTGCGGTTGCCCGAGCGGAATGAACTGATCGAGATCCACCGTCAGCTGGTCCAGTCGGTTGAACCGAAGGTCCTGGCGCAGCCTGCCGGTGGCGCATCGTTGCAAGTCGCCATCACGTACCGCCCCGCGGGCGCGACGGGAGACACCACCACGACGGTGGTAGTCGGTCTCCGACTGAGCATGCAACCGGTCAACCTCGCCAACGCGCTCGTCGCCTGGAAAGACGGCGCCGGTGACGACCCGGTCGAGTTGATGGATCGGATCGAAAGCATTGCCCGCGGCGAATTGACGGCTGGTGTGTGAGCAGAGCCGGTGGCAACCCGTTCGGAAGGCGGGCTCAGGAGGTTGGCAGGTGGGATCAGTACCATCGGTGCCGTGGAACGCACAGGCCCACCCGACGACTTCCACGAGCAGGCGACTCATCATGCCGACTACGGCATGGCCGACCAGCCGACTTCCGGCGACGCCCCGCCGTACCCGCCCGACGCGTTCGACGCCCTGGAGGGCGAACCCACTCCCTGGTATCGCAAGCCTCCACTGCTGATCGCCTGGCTGGTGTTCGTCGTGATCCTGATCGGGCTGATCGCCTACGGCATCACCGAGCTGCTGAAGGGAGGACAGGGCACCAGCCCCACCCCGAGCACCAGCAGCACGAGTTCGACCACTACCACCACGACGACGACCACGCCGGCCACCACCACCACGACGCCGACCACCACCACTGCGGGCGAGGCGCCGGCGCAGCAGCCCACGCGCGAGCCGAGCCAGCAGGCGCCGACACACCACCATCACCTGCCACAGGTGCCTTCGGTGATCACGATTCCCGGGGTGCCCACGGTGATCACCGTCCCGCCCGGCCTGCGCTGACCCCGTCGGCCGCTATGGTGAGGACCACCGGGCGATCGGAAGTGGGGTGCGGGGCATGAGCGAGTCGCTCGGGCTGTCGATTGGGGCGGCCAACCTGGTAGCGGCCCGCGCGGGCGGCACCCCGGTGGTTCGCAGCGCCGTCTTGACCCTCTTCGAGCACCGGCCGACCGAAGTTGGCCTGCCGGAAGAAAACCCGAACCTGACCGGGGACGGGATGGTGCTGCGCGGGTTCGTCGAGCGCGTCGGCGACCGGTCCCCGTTGGTGGCGCCCGACGGGACGAAGTACCTCGGCGAGGTGCTGACGGTCGAGGCGATCGAGGCGATGGCCCGCACCGTCGGCTACGGCTCACCGATCACCATCGCCGTCCCGGCGTACTGGTCCGAAGCCCAGTTCGCCGCGCTGCGCGACGAATTCTTCGCCCAACCGGACCTGGCCCGCGGCGGCGTGTCCCCGGTCCTGGTGTCCGACGCGACCGCCGCCCTCGCGGCGCTGCGTGGCAGACCGGGTTTCCCCGGCGCGGGCGTCGTCGCGCTGTGCGATTTCGGCGCCAGCGGCACCAGCGTCACCCTGATGGACGCCG
>NZ_LZJM01000158.1:0-50908 GCF_001667665.1 Mycobacterium sp. E342 | reverse complement strand
CCCCCCGGATCCTGGGCGAGCAGGTCGTAGAGGATGGTGGTCCCGGTGCGGGGCTGGCCGACGATGAATATCGGCGCAGCGATCGGGCTCGGCGGAGTCTGAAGGTGCGCCGGTGGTGGTGGCGGCGGCGGAATCTCCGGTGGGCTGGGCGGGACCATGTCTCCGGAGGGAAGCGCCGTGATTGCCGAGGCGAGCGCCGTGGTGGGCAAGTCCCCGGCTCCGGTGCCGGTGAACTGCTGACCCGGGTCGCTTGCCGCGCCGTGCAGGTACGCCGCGGGGTGCGTCGGCCCATTCGATGCCGGCGCGGGATTTATCAGGATGGGAGCGATCTTGCTTTGATCGTGCGGGCAGTAGGCCTCCACTGACGCGGTGATGAATCGGGTCATGGTGGATTCGAGGCGCGCCGGGGGGTAGAGGCGCTCGGCCGGATCCTTGGCGTACGCATTTTTCAACATTGCGCTCACGACGGTGTTCACCGGAATGCCGCGATCGAGCACAAGACAGATCTTGTGGGCGGTGTCGATCAGGCTTGGGACGCCCTCGATGGCGGGGATGTCTTCTTGGTTGAGAAGCGCCTTGAAAATTTCGTCCTGGTTGGTCCACAGCCGGGAGCGGCCGGCGGAAGTGGCGGCGCAACCGGCGGGACGGGTGGCGGCATGGGCGGTGGCGGTCCGGTGCGGCCGTCCCCGGCGCCCCCGGCGCCACCGCCGCCACCGAAGCAACCCGGCTTCGTCAGGCTCGCGCCGTGAGACCGGACATGCGATGTTCGGCCCGCCGGCCCCGTCACCGCAGCGTCTCGGTCGGCACCGCGTAGCGCTCCTGGTAGGCGCGCACCCGCTCGCGCACCTCGCCTTCCCGCAGGCCGGTGTCCGACCAGGTGTACCGGCCGCGACCGCCGTCGCCGGGGTGGGTCACCAGGAACTCGCGCATCCTCCGCTCGGCCTCGGGTCGCAGTTCACGATCGAGTCGCTGGTAGACGTCCTTGATCGTGGTCCACGGGTCGTTGACGAAGTCGCTGTATTGCACGTCGATCACGCGGTCCGCCGGCACCGCCCCGCTGTCGCGCAGAGCCATCTCGCGTTCCAGGCCGACCACGATCTCCTCGTAGGACTGGGCCGCGCACTCGGCGACGCTGGACTCGTCGCTGCACATCCGGCGCAGGTGGTGGGTCAGGGCGGCTATCGAGGAGATGACGTTGAGCGGGTCACGGTGGGTCTGCACGATCAGCGCGTCGGGATATTCGGCCAGCAGCGTGTCGAGCTGCCACAGGTGCGCCGGAGACTTCAGCAACCACTGACCGGGCACACCGGACTGCAAGTGCTGCAAGAAGATTCGGTGGTAGTGGTAGGCGCCGGCATGGTCGGCCTCATAAAGCAGCCAGCGGTAGTAACCGGGCAGCCGGTATTGGACCGAGAAGATCATGCTGACGAAGTCGCCGGCGGTGATGCGCACGCACTCCTGCCCGACGAGGGCGCCCATCGGATGAAACGTCAGAAACCCCGGCATGATCTGCTCGGACATGTCGATGCTGGCCTGCGTCTGCGCGATGCGCGGATCGTCGTGGTAGGTCTCGGGCTGCGGAACCGGGCAGGGCTCGTCGACCTCCCACGTCAGCGGGGCCCGCAACCCGGGATCCTGGGCGAGCAGGTCGTAGAGGATGGTGGTCCCGGTGCGGGGCTGGCCGACGATGAATATCGGCGCCGCGATCGGTTTGGCGGCGATCTCGGGATGCTGCTTGCGCCAGGCGATCACACCCAGGCGATTCTTCAGCGCCCGCATGATGTCAAGGTGGGCGATCTCCACGCCGATGTCCGACAGCCGCGCGTCGTTGATCAGCCCGTCGGTGAGGCGGTGCAACCCGGGCCGCCAGCCCTCGGCGCCGAAGTCGTCGCTCCCGGCCTCCTCGCAGGCCGCGGAGATGAGCCGTTCGGGGGCGAATCGGTCGTGCAGCGTCATACCCTCTCCTCACAGCGGTGCACCGACACCGTCACCTCGGGAGGTGCCGGATTGTCCAGCCAGCGCAGGACGACGAATCCGCGATGCCGGCCACCGGTGTCGAGCCAGTGGCCAACGCCGAAGTCCTTGGCGGAGACCGCGATCCGCATCCGGCCGTCGGCGTCGGGTGCCACGCCGCGATTCGTCACCGAGCTGTGCCGAGCGCGCGGCTCCAGGCATTCGTGCCAGATGCTTTCCAGCGTGACGTTCCAGAACCGGGTGTCGGGGGGAACGATGTCGAGCAGCAGGACCTCGCCGGGGTCCAGCCGGTACGTCCCGATCATGTACAGGTTGTCGGGGGTGGTGTCCGCGGCGCCCAGGTCGGCGGCCTGGGCGGTCAGCAACGTGTTGGGCATGCCGAGCAGTTCGGGCTTGATGGTGCGGTGCAGCGTCGCGAGTTTCATCAGGGACCACGCCATGGCGGTGAACTGATCGGCGAGTTCGGGGTCGGTCAGCGGCGTCAGCGGGGCGGGGGCCAACGCGTCGATCCGCAGCGTGGCGAGCTCTTCGCGGCCGCGATCACCGATGTATTCGCGAACCACCACCGACGAGGCGTCGTCGGGAATCTTCACCCACTGCGCGCCGGCCGGCTCGGCGGGCTCATCCGCGGAGAGCACCAGCGTGAATTCGCCCGAGCGCAGCGCCAAATCGCGGTCGCTGACGTAGCCCGCCATGCGGCGCGGTGTCAGACCGGTGCCGGCCAGGATCTGCAACCCGAGGTAGGCGCTGGTGCCCCGGGAACCGGTGATCCGGTAGCTCCGGTCCCCGCGAATCATGGCCAGGTAGTAGTTCCCGTCGGGATTGGGGCCGCCGACCATCCGGTTCTCCGCGCACATATCGAAGAACGAGGGTCGCTCGGCGTCCGCCTCGACCGCCATCTGCGCGCACAGGGACGAGATGCGGGCGATCAGCCGCAGCCCTTCGAGCAACTCCCGCTCGGACTCGGCGTCCTCGGTCACGACGTTCGTGACGTCCGCCACCATCTGCTGAAAGAACTGCCAGGCGGCACGCGCCTGGGGGGCGGGCGGATCCGGCGAATCGGCGTCTTGAGACATCGTCTCATGCTAAGACTATGTCTTACGATTTAGGCTTCGATTCGCGGGAAAAGGTGGGGGAGTGGCTGCCACGACGTCGTTGGCCGAACGGAAGCGAACGGCGATGCGTCAGCGCATCGCCGCCGCCGCGGCTCAGCTGGTCGCCGACCGCGGACTGGCCGCGACGACGGTGGAGCGCATCGCCGACGAAGCCGACATCGGGCGGGCGACCTTCTTCCGGTACTTCAACTCCAAGGAAGACGCCGTCGCCGAGGGCATGACCGCCCATTGGCTCAACCGGATCACCACCGCCCTTGCGGACCAGCCGGAGCGCCTGAGCGCCACCGATGCGGTCATCGGCGCCTTCGCCGAGCTCGCCGAAGGATCCGCCGACATCGAGGACCAGATCCGCGAATTGGCCATGCTCACAAGGTCGTCGGAGACGCTGGACGCATGGACGCTGCACATCTATGTGCGCTATGAGCGAGCGATCGCCGACCTCGTGGCGCCGCGGCTGCGGCGGTTGGCCCCGCAGGACCCCAGGCCCCGCCTGATCGGTGCGCTGGCGATGGCGACCGTCCGGATCGCCCTGGACGACTGGCTGAGCCACGGGGGATCCCTTCCCGAGCGCGTGGGGCGGGGCCTGGCGGCGATCTCGGTCGGGTAGCCCGTCTCTCGAGCCCTGCGGTCTCGAGGCGGCCGCTGCCGATTTGAAGGACCAATGCCCCTGTTGTGCCACCCGGGCGGCCGGTAATTTGGCTGTGCACCTTGGGGATTCGCGAGTTGAGCGTTACGCGGACGTTAACACTGTGTGGCCGCGAGCCACCGAAACTGGGAGTCGTCTTGTCAGGTCAGCGTGACGTCAAGCGGCGGCTGGCCGGCTTGCTCGACCAGATCGACGGCCTGCTGACCAGCCTGCGCAACGCGGAAACCTCCTGGGCGCAGTGGCTGCCGGCGATCGCGCCGGAGCACCAGGCGAGTGCGCGAAACCTATTGCACTACTGGGCGATTCGCCAATTCGATCTACGCGACCTGCAGGCGGGGCTCGCGGAGTTCGGCCTCTCGTCATTGGGTCGCAGCGAAGCGCACGTGCACGCGACGCTCGTCGCGGTCCGCGCGGCCGTCGCCGCCATGACGGACGGGAATTGGCAGCCGCCGCCCCCGTCGGCGGTGCCGATCGAGCAGGGACCGAAGATCTTGCGCCAGCACACGGTGGAGCTGCTGGGACCCCGTCCCCCGCATCGGATGACGCGCATCATGGTCACGCTGCCGTCCCAGGCCGCGACCGACCCGGCCCTGGTTCGCGAACTGGTGCGGCGGGGCATGAACATCGCGCGGATCAACTGCGCCCACGACGACATCCACGCCTGGCGGGCCATGGTGCGCCACGTCCGCGAGGCGGCCGCGGACGCCGGCGCACCATGCTTGGTCGCAATGGATCTGGCGGGCCCCAAGCTGCGGACCGGTCCGCTCGAGCCGGGCCCCCGCGTGGTGCGGCTGCGTCCGCAACGCGACCAGCTCGGGCACGTCGTCACACCGGCACGCGCGTGGATGACGTCGGGCGGGGAACCGTCGAGCCCGCCGCAGCCGGACATGGCGGTGTTCACGGTGCCGGCTCACTGGCTGGCCGACCGCGCGGCGGGGGATGTGCTGGTGCTACGGGATGCGCGCGGCGCCAAGCGGCAAATCGTTCTCCAGGACGCCGCCCCCGGTGGCTTCGTGGTCACCGCGCGGCAGACGACGTACCTGGTCACCGGGACCGTGCTGCACGCAGCGGGCGGCGGCGAGTCGCCCACAGGATCGGCCCGAGTGGGTCCGCTCCCGGAGAAGGAGCAGAGCCTATTGGTGCGCGCGGGAAGCCTGCTGCAACTGACCCGTGACTGCTCACCCGCGCCCGTCGACAGCGGTCGAACCGTGCCGCGCATCGGTTGTACGCTGCCCGAGGCCTTCGACCATGCCCGGCCGGGCGACGCGGTCCACTTCGATGACGGCAAGATCGGCGGCCGGGTGATATCCGTCGGCCGCGACGTCCTCACCGTGCGCGTCGACCGGCCGGAGCAGGGGGAGGCTCGGCTGAAGGCGGGCAAGGGCATCAACATGCCCGACACCGACTTGCCGATCTCGGCGCTCACCGACCGCGATGTCGCTGATCTCGCCGCCGTGGTCGAACTGGCGGATCTGGTGGACATGTCGTTCGTTCGCACCCCGGCAGACGTCGAGCGGTTGCTCGATGAGCTCGACCGGCTCGGCGGCGCCGGGCTGGGCATCGTGCTCAAGATCGAGACCCGGCGCGCCTTCGAACACCTGCCGCAGCTTCTGCTCACCGCCATGCGCCGGCCGCACGTCGGGGTGATGATCGCGCGCGGCGACCTGGCGGTCGAGTGCGGCTATGAGCGGCTGGCCGAGTTGCAGGAGGAGATCCTGTGGCTGTGCGAGGCCGCGCACCTGCCGGTGATCTGGGCGACGCAGGTCCTCGAGCAACTCGCCAAGACCGGCCTGCCGTCACGTGCCGAGATCAGTGATGCGGCCATGAGCGAACGTGCCGAATGCGTGATGCTGAACAAAGGCCCCTTCCTCGACGAAGCGGTCACCGTGCTCGACAACATCATGCGGCGAATGGCCGATCACTACTACAAGAAGAACGCGTTGTTGCGTCCGCTACGGTCCTGGTCCGCCTCGGCGGGTCAGGGCATCGACGATGATTCGGGTCGTGAGCTCGGCTCGGCGTCGTGAATACCGTTGTGGGTCAGACAGGATCGGATAGACGACGCCACCGACGATCGCATCCGCGGCCGACTCGGCGGTGCTCTCGTCGATGCCGTCGGCAAGGATCCGTGCCCGGACGCTCTCGTGCAGAGGCGCACTGAATCCGGCGCGCAGTTTGACCGCGGTGTCCTCGTGTTCCATTCCCGCGGCGGTCAAGATCCGCAGCATGGCCGAGCCGCGGGCCGTCGTCAGGGTCGTGGCGAGCTTGCGCACCCACCCCACGAGGTCGGCCGCAAGATCTTCGGTGTGATTGACCGATGCGAGGAGCTGGTCGGCGTCCTCGAGCATGACGTCGGCGACCAGGGCCGGGCGACTGGGCCACCACCGATAGATGGTCTGCTTGCCCACCCCGGCCCGCGCGGCGACCGCCTCGATGGTCAGACCGTCGAAGCCGCGCTCGAGAAGTAGTTCTCGTGTGGCGGTGACGATCGCGGTCCGCGACTTCTCGCTGCGCCGTCGCGGCGCGGTCACCCGGGTGAGATCGCTTGCCATATGGTGATCCTCACTGCCGCGGTGGCCCGCTTTACATAGCTCGACTGCCCCCGGTAGTCTGCCACAAGACGAGACGGTCCGTCTTGTAAGTCGGAAGGGTAGCAGCTGTGCGGCCAACCGTAGTCACCTCGCGGCCGTCATCGTGACCCTCGGACTGAGCCCGGAGCAGCAGGAGCTCAGCGATGCCGTCGGCCGGTTCGCCGGTCGGCACGCGCCCATCGCCGAAACCCGCGAGGCGTTCGCCGACCTCGCCGCGGGTCGTCGGCCCGCGTGGTGGGACGCCCTGGTCGGCAGCGGCTTTCACGCGGTGCACCTGCCCGAAAGCCTGGGCGGGCAAGGGGGCCGGCTGATGGACGCCGCGTGCGTTCTGGAGGCGGCGGGCAAGGCGCTGTTGCCCGGCCCGCTGCTGCCCACGGTCACCGCCGGAGCCGTCGCGCTGCTGGCCGACCCGACGACGGCCGCCGCAACCCTGGTGCGCGACCTGGCCGCGGGTGTCACCGCGGCGGTCGTGCTTCCCGACGACGGCGACTTCAGCGCACGTCCCGACGGCGCGGGCTGGCTGGTCACCGGCGCGTCGGAGGTCACCGCCGGCGTCTGCGCGGCGCGAACGGTTCTCGTCGGCGCGCGCGCGGACGGCGACGGCGTGGTCTGGGTGATCGTCGACACCGAAAACCCCACGGCGACAGCGGAGCCCGTCAGCGGCACCGACCTGGTCGCCGACGCAGGCATCTTACGACTCGACGACTATCGCGCGGCCGAGTCGGAGGTTCTCAGCGGCATCGACCCCGACCGCGCGCGGTGTGTCACCGTGAGCCTGGTGGCGAGCGTGATGGCCGGCATCGCGCAGTGGTGCGTCGAGGCGGTCACCTCACACCTGCGCGTCCGCGAGCAGTTCGGCAAGGTGATCGGAACCTTCCAGGCGCTGCAGCACAGTGCGGCGATGCTTTTGGTCAGCAGCGAGTTGGCCACCGCGGCGGCATGGGACGCGGTGCGTGCCATCGATGAATCGCTCGACCAGCACAGAATGGCGTCCGGCGGTGCCGCAACCGTCGCGGTCTCACCGATCCCGGATCTGGTGCTCGACGCGCTGACGATGCTCGGCGCCATCGGTTTCACCTGGGAACACGACGTGCACCTGTACTGGCGGCGGGCGATCAGCCTGGCGGGATCGATAGGTCCGGCGAATCGCTGGGCGCGGCAACTGGGCCAGCTCACGTGCGCCCAGACGCGCGACATGTCGGTGAATCTCGGCGACGCTGAATCAGAGTTCCGGTCCTGGGTCGCCGAGACGCTGGATGCGGCAATGCAGTTGCGCAACGACACACCGGCACCGCACGGCGACTACCCGGACCAGGCCTCCGGGCCCCAGCGCACATTGATCGCCGATGCCGGCCTGATGGCGCCGCACTGGCCGGCGCCGTGGGGCGTCGATGCGGGTCCCCTCAAACAGCTCATCATCGACGAAGAGTTCGCCAAGCGACCGGGGCTGGTCCGCCCGTCCCTGAACATCGCCGAGTGGATCCTGCCCTCGGTGCTGACTGCCGCACCAAAAGACCTGCAAGAGAAGCTGATTCCGCCGACCCAACGCGGCGAGATTCATTGGTGCCAGCTGTTCAGTGAGCCGGGCGCCGGCTCCGACCTTGCGTCGCTGGCCACCCGGGCGACCAAGGTCGACGGCGGTTGGCGGATCAACGGCCACAAGATCTGGACGTCGTTGGCGCAGTATGCCGACCTTGGCGCCCTGCTGGCGCGCACTGACCCCGAAGCCAGCAAGCACCGCGGCATCGGTTACTTCATCCTCGATATGCGGTCGCCCGGCATCGAAATCCAGCCGATCAAGACGGCCACCGGGCAGGCGCACTTCAACGAGGTGTTCCTCAACGACGTCTTCGTCCCCGACGAGATGTTGCTGGGCGCCCCCACCGACGGATGGAACCTCGCGATCGCCACCATGGCCGAAGAGCGCTCCGCCATCAGCGGATACGTCAAGTTCGACCGAGCGGGAGCGCTGCGGCGGCTCGCGGCCGAACCGGGACCGGACCGCGACGACGCGCTGCGCGCGCTCGGCGAGCTCGACGCATACACGCACGCCATCAAGGCGCTGGGCGTTCGGGAGACCATCCGGTTGCTCGACGGCCAGGCGTCGGGCCCGGCCTCCAGCATCGCCAAGGTGGCGATGAACGTGCTGTTGCGCAAGACCTTCGAGGCCACGCTGCGCTTGACCGGTCGGGCGGCGATGGCCGCCGACTCCGACCCCGACATCGTGGAGCGCTACCTGCACCTGCCCGCCGAGCTGATCGGCGGCGGAACCCGCGAGATTCAGTTGAACATCATCGCGCAGATGATCCTCGGACTGCCCCGAAAGTAGGACCGCCCATGGGATTACGCGGAGAGGCCGCGATCGTCGGCTACGTCGAGCTACCGCCCGAGCGGCTCAACAAGGCCTCGCTCGCGCCGTTCGCGATCGAGCAATGGGCGGAACTGTCCGCCGCCGCCCTCGAAGACGCCGGATTGCCCGGTGACGTCGTCAACGGAATCGTGGCGTCACATCTGGCCGAGTCGGAGATCTTCGTGCCGTCCACCATCGCCGAATATCTGGGCGTCGGCGCGCGATTCGCCGAGCACGTCGACCTGGGCGGTGCCAGCGCGGCGGCCATGGTCTGGCGGGCCGCCGCGGCGATCGAACTGGGCATCTGTGACGCGGTGCTGTGCGCCTTGCCGGCCCGATACATCACGCCGAGTTCCAAGAAGAAGCCCAGGCCGTTGGTGGACGCGATGTTCTTCGGATCGTCGAGCAACCAATACGGCTCTCCCCAAGCCGAATTCGAGATCCCCTACGGCAATCTCGGGCAGAACGGGCCCTACGGGCAGGTGGCCCAGCGCTACGCGGCAGTCTACGGCTATGACGAGCGGGCGATGGCCAAGATCGTCGTCGACCAACGGGTCAACGCCAACAACACCGAGGGCGCGATCTGGAAGGACAAGCCGCTGACGGTCGACGACGTCCTGGCCAGCCCCGTGATCGCCGACCCGCTGCACATGCTGGAGATCGTCATGCCCTGCGTCGGGGGAGCCGCGGTGGTCGTCGCCAACGCAGATCTTGCCAAACGCGCGCGCCATCGGCCGGTTTGGATCAAGGGATTCGGCGAGCACGTGCCGTTCAAGACCCCGACCTACGCCAAGGACCTGCTGCACACCCCGATCGCCGAGGCGGCTGACACCGCGTTCGCCATGACCGACCTGAGCCGCGAGCAGATGGACATGGTCTCGATCTACGACTGCTACACCATCACCGTGCTGCTGTCGCTGGAGGACGCGGGCTTCTGCGAGAAGGGCAAGGGCATGGAATTCGTCGCCAACCATGACCTGACCTTCCGCGGCGACTTCCCGCTCAACACGGCGGGCGGGCAACTCGGCTTCGGTCAGGCCGGGCTCGCCGGCGGCATGCACCATGTCTGCGACGCCACACGGCAGATCATGGGCCGCGCGGGCGCGGCACAGGTCGCCGACTGTCACCGCGCCTTCGTGTCCGGCAACGGCGGGATCCTGTCCGAGCAAACCACGCTGATACTCGAGGGGGATTGATCCCGACATGGCCACCTTCGAGCGCCCGATGCCCTTGAAAACCCCGACCAGCGCGCCGTTTTGGGACGCGCTGGCGCAGCATCGCATCGTCATCCAGTATTCGCCCTCGCTGGGAAGCTACGTGTTCTACCCGAGGGTGCGCGCACCGCGCACGCTCGCCGACGATCTGGAATGGCGAGAGATCTCCGGCATGGGGACGCTGTATTCCTACACCGTGGCGCGCCGCCCGGTCAGCCCGCACTTCGCCGACGCCGTCCCGCAGCTGCTGGCCATCGTCGAATGGGACGAGGGGCCAAGGTTTTCCACCGAGATGGTCAACGTCGATCCCGCCGACCTGAGGGTGGGGATGCGAGTGAAGCCGGTGTTCTTCGACTACCCGGAGCACGACGTGACGATGTTGCGGTACGAGCCGGCTGACTGATCTCGCGGCAGCGACTATTAGTCCGCAGCTGGTGGCGGCAGTACGGGGCCGGCTAGGCGCGCTGTGAGCGTTGCGTGGCAATCGAACACGGCGATGCGGATGCCGAGCTGACGGTTGACACTGTGATCGGCGCCATTATCTACTAGTCGCAGATCCCCGAGGAGCGCGGCATGAACAAGGACGACCTGATCCTGATCAGCGTGGACGACCACATCGCCGAGCCCGCCGACATGTTCGACGCCCACGTCCCCGCGAAGTACAAAGCCCGCGCGCCCCGGGTGGTCACCGAACCCGACGGTGTCCAGCAGTGGTACTACGGCGAGGTCCGCGGCCGGAACATGGGATTGAACGCCGTGGCGGGCAAGCCCCGCGAGATGTACAACATCGACGCTTCCCGCTACGACGAGATGCGCCCCGGTTGCTTCAACGTCGACGAACGGGTTCGCGACATGAACGCCGGCGGCCAGCTGGCCGGCCTGAACTTTCCCAACTTCACCGGCTTCTCCGGCCAGGTCCTCAACCAGGGCCCCGATCGTGCGGTAAACCTGGTGATGATCAAGGCCTACAACGACTGGCACATCGACGAGTGGTGCGCGGCCTACCCGGGCCGATTCATCCCCTGCGGCATCCTGCCGCTGTTCGATGTGGCCGAGGCGGCCAAGGAAGTCAAGCGGCTCGCCGACAAGGGCTGCCATGCTGTGACGTTCTCGGAGAATCCAGAGGCGTTGCAAATGCCCAGCATTCACACCAAGTACTGGTACCCGCTGTTCGAGGCGGTCTGCGAGAACAACACGGTGCTGTGCACGCACGTCGGGTCCGCGTCACGCAGCCCGCAGGTATCGACGGACGCCCCGCCCAGCGTGCAGATGACGGCGTCGTCGATGATGAGCATGTTCACCTTCACCGAGCTGATCTGGGCCGAGTTCTGGGCGGACTTTCCCCAGCTGAAGTTCTCGCTCACCGAGGGCGACGTCGGCTGGATACCGTATTTCCTGTGGCGCGCCGAACACGTCTACAACCGCCATTCGGGGTGGACGCAGGCCAAGTTCCCGCCCGGTTACAGCGGGCCCGCCGACGTGTTCAAGCGGCACTTCTACACGTGCTTCATCAGCGACAAGGTCGGCGTGCGCAACATGGACTGGTTCAACGATGACATGCTGTGCTGGGAGTCCGACTTTCCCCACTCGGATAGCAACTGGCCGTTCGCGCCCGAGGACGTGATGGAGACGATGGGGCATCTCGACGACTCCGTGATCGACAAGATCACTCACCAAAACGCCATGGCCGCATACTCGTTCGACCCGTTCCGGCACATCCCCAAGGAACACGCCCGCGCCGGCTACCTGCGCGCGCAGGCCGCCGACGTCGACGTGGTGACGCATGTCGGTCGCCGGGCGAGCCAGCGTGACCGGGACGCGTGGACGCGGATGACGCAATTCGCCCTGCAGTCGCAGGTGACGGCCGAAGCCGCCGGTATCTCGGGGCGCGCCACCACCCTGGGCAACTGAACGTGGCAGCACGAGCGCCGTTCGCCGACTGGCGTGTGCTGGAGCTGTCCAATGGGATCGCGGTGTCGTACTGCGGCAAGATGTTCGCCGACGCGGGCGCCGACGTCGTGAAGATCGAATCGCCCCAAGGAGATTCGATCCGTCGGCGATCGGCCGGCGGGCCGCCCGGGGCCTTGTTCGCCTACCTGGCCGCCGGCAAGAGATCGGTGCTCGACAACGGCGGGGCGGAGATCACGGCGCTGCTTGCCGGTGCCGACATCGTGCTCACCGACTTGACCGACGGTTGGACGCTGAACCGCATCACCGCCCACACCGCCGCTTCGGCCGTGGTGGTCGCCGTGACACCGTTCGGCACGACGGGACCCTACGTCGATGATCGGGTGATCGCCAACGAGTTCATCCTGCAGGCGTTGTGCGGATCGACCGCCGGCCGGGGCTGGCCCGAGGACGAACCGGTGCAGGCGGGCGGTCAGCTCGGCGAGTGGTTGGCGGGCACCTTCGCGGCCGCGGTCGCCGCGGCGACCGCCCGGCACGCCGCCCGCGGCGGCCGGGGCGAGGTCATCGACGTCTCGACGTACGAGGCCATGGTGATCGCGATGGGCGGCCTGTCCGCGATGTCGGCCAGCGTTTTGGGCGCGGACTCCCTGTTGGGCCGCCGCAGCCTGGAACTGCCCTCGATCGTCCCCACGGCCGACGGCATGGTCGGCTTCTGCACCATCACCGCGCAGCAGTTCCAGGACTTCCTGGTACTCATCGACCGCCCCGATCTCCTCGACGACGCCGAGCTGGCCTCCTTCGACGGCCGCGTCGCCCGCCGCGACGAATTCCTCGGCATGGTCACACAGTGGACCCAGTCGCGCACCACCCAGGAGATCGTCGACCTCGCGGTCGCCTTCCGAATCCCGGTGGCACCGATCGGGACACCCGAAATGCTGCCGCACATCGATCATTTCGTGGAACGCGGGGTGTTCGTCGAATCCGCGGCCGGCGGGTCGCAGCCGAGGGTGCCATATCGCAGCGACGCGATGGCGACCAGTCCGCCGGGACCCGCGCCGCGGCTGGGCGCCGACAATGGCCGCGTCGACTGGCCACCACGGGAGATCCCACGCCGCGGGGCCGACACGCTGCCGCTGGCGGACACGCGGATAACCGACTTCACCGCCTTCTGGGCGGGACCGGTCGCCACCCAACTGCTGGGCACGCTGGGCGCCGACGTGATCAAAGTCGAGGGCGTCCGGCGGCCCGACGGCATGCGGTTCTCCGCCGGCCGTCCACCCAGCTGGGACCAGTGGTGGGAGTGGGGCCCGGTCTTTCTGTGCAGCAACAACAACAAGCGCGGCGTCAGCGTCGAACTCAGTACCGAGGCGGGACGGGCCATCGCGCTGGAGCTCGTCGCGGCAAGCGATCTGGTGATCGAGAACTTCTCGCCACGGGTGATGACGAACTTCGGCCTGGGCTGGGATGCCGTGCGCGCGGCCAACCCCCGCGCCATCATGGTGCGGATGCCCGCCTTCGGCCTCGACGGCCCCTGGCGTGACCGCGTGGGCTTCGCCCAGACGATGGAGCAGGCGACCGGCATGGCGTGGATGACCGGGCACGCCGACGGCCCCCCGGTGATCCCCCGCGGCGTGTGCGATCCGATCGCGGGCCTGCACGCGGCCTTCGCCGCGGTGGCCGCACTGGTGATCCGCGACCGCGACGGGAACGGGATGCACGTCGAGTCCACCATGGTGGAGGCGGCGTTGAACGTGGCCGCCGAGATGGTGCTGGAGTGTTCGCGCTTCGGGATCCACATGCGACGCAACGGGAATCGCGGTCCGGATGCCCGCCCCCAAGGGGTCTACCGCTGCCGGGGTGACGACGACTGGGTCGCGCTGGCCGCGACGAACGACGCCGCGCGCACGGCTTTGGCGCGGCTGCTGGGTCAACCGGACCTGCGGCCCGCCGACTGGCAGGACCGGCCGGACGAAGTCGACAAGCTGATCTCCGCCTGGACCGCAGGGCAGTCGGTGGGCGACGCGGTCGAAGCGCTGCGTGCCGCGGGGGCGGCCGCGGCGCCGGTCACGCCGGCGCCGGCACTGCTGAGCGACCCGCACCTGCACGCGCGGGGCTTCTGGGAAACCGTCGACCATCCGGTCGCCGGTTCCTTCCTGTGCACCGGAATGCCGTTCGCCTTCCTGGGCAGGCCGCGGCGGTGGATCCGCCGGATACCGCCGCTGTACGGCCAGCACACCGAGGAGGTCCTGACGGGCGTGCTGGGACGCAGCCAGCACGATCTTGTCGCGCTGCGGGAGTCCGGAACCATCAGCACCCGGCCGGCGGGCCTGTGACATGGCGGTCTCCCTGTGCGTGCCACCGCGCGCCGGCGAATTGTGTGCCCCGGTGCGCTTTTTGGTCCGCCAGGACTCCGTGGTGATCGAGTTGACCGCACGGCACCGCATCACCAGTGTCGAGTGGGACGAGCGCGAGCATGCGGTCGCGATGGTCGTCGAAATCACCGACCCCCAGACCGCGCGGCCCGTCGACGTACGGATCGACATCGTGGACAGGGGCACCGGCGGCCCGCCCACCGGCGCCCGCGCCACGACGATCGGGACGATCACCCGCGACGGGCGACAGTGCGACGTCGTCGGCACCTACCTGGGCGTCGTGGCGGACGAAAACTAGAGCGACGCAAAGGAACATCGAGTGGGAGCAACGAAGCGGACCGCGGCGATCGTCGGCGTGCACAACACTCGGCAGGGCCGGCGCCTGGACGGCGAGACCTCACGGACCCTGGCCCTGAGCGCCATCCGCGGCGCGCTCGACGACGCCGGGCTGGGCCTCGACGACGTCGACGGGATCAGCGCGGGCCCACTGTCCACCGCCCTCATCTACGACCTGCGCCTCGGCCCGGCGTGGCAGGGCCTCGCCTTCGGTGTCGGCATGATCACCGAGGCGGTCACCGCGATCGAACACGGCATGGCCGACGTGGTGGTGCTCGTCGCAGCCCAGGCGGGCGAATACCGTGACCACCAGGCGACGGCGCCGTGGACCCGGCCGGAAAACGAATTCGTCGCGCCCTGGGGCATGTTCACCACCGCCGAGTTCGCGCTCATCGCACGCCGCCACATGCACACCTACGGCACCACGCGCGAACAACTTTCGATCGTCGCCGCCACCATCCGCAACAACGGATCGCGCAACCCCGAAGCCGTCTACTACCAACGCGGACCCTTTACGCCGGACGACATCACCGCATCCCGGCCCATTGCGGACCCCTTCCACCTCCTGGACTGCGCCACCACTTCCGAAGGTGGGTGCGCCCTGGTCGTGGCTGACGTCGAAAAGACTGATGGCGCAAGCCAACCCGTCTATGTACTGGGCAGCGGCGCCGACTTCCACGGCCCGTCCTACCAGCACCCGCCGGCGTGGGACCTCGCCGGGCGGCGCGACGGACACGTGAACGGCGTGGTCGGCAGGCGCGCCGCCGAGCGGGCGTTCGGCCACGCCGGGCTGCGGCCCGACGACGTCGACGTGCTGGAGCTCTACGACCCGTTCTCCTTCGAGATCATCCGCCAGCTCGAGGCGTTCGGGTTCTGCGGCGAGGGCGAGGGCGGTCCGTTCGTCGCCGACGGCCACATCGGCATCGACGGGAGCCACCCCATCACCACCGACGGAGGAACCATGTCGTTCAGCCACGCGGGCTCCAATCCGCAGATGATGCAGCGGGCCGTCCGGGCCGTCCAGCAGCTGCGCGGACAGGCGGGCGATCTCCAGGTTCCCGACGCGCACATCGCGTTGTGCAGCAACGGGGGAGCGGGCGCCTTGTTCACCACCCTGCTGATTCTGGGGGACGAACCGCTGTGACTTCCGATGCTTTGCGCCCACAAACCGGCCCCGTGCCCCACGCGAGTAGCCAGCTCAGCGTTCCCTTCTGGGAGGGCTGCCGGTCCGGCGAATTGCGCTATCAACGCTGCGCGGCCTGCGGCCTGGCGAACTTCCCGCCGACCGAGCACTGCCGCGAATGCCTTTCGGCGCAGGTGCGTTGGGAGCTCAGCGCCGGGCTGGGCGAGATCTACAGCTGGACGGTGGTTCACCGGCCGGTGACTGCGGAATTCGAGCCTCCCTACGCGCCCGCCATCGTCACGCTGGACGAGGGCTATCAGATGCTGACCAACGTCATCGGTGTCGCGCCGGGGGAGTTGCGGATAGGCATGCGAGTACGGGTGTCGTTTCATGCCGTCGGATCCGACGTCACTCTGCCCTACTTCACCGGGCAGGACGAGCAGCCGTGAGCCCCCGGCGCACCACCAACGGCCTGCCGGTAACGGCCTACCTGGTGCTGGGCGTGCTCGCCGCCAACGACGAGCAGCTCACCGCGGGCGAGATCAAGCTGCGCGCCGAGCTGTCCGTCGGCCATTTCTATTGGTCACCGTCCGTCAGTCACGTGCGGCGCGAACTCAACCGGCTGCTGGCGCGCGGCATGGTCGGCGAGATCGGCGCCAAATCGGGCAAGCGGTCGATCACGCTCTACGAGACCACCGATGCCGGGCTCGACGCACTGCGGCGGTGGGTGCAGCACTTCCCGGGTGACGACCAGGTCGTCATCAAGCACCCCGTGATCCTGAGAACCTGGCTCGCCCGGGGCGGGGACCCAGAACTCATCGTCGACACGTTGGACCGCCATCTCGAGGCGACCCGGGCGCGGCTGGACGAGGCGTTGTGGTCGCGGCAGCGGTCGCATGAACTCGGCATCAGCGCCGACCCGGACCAGCGCTTCTCGTTCGCCGTCCTGAATTACGCGATCCGCGGGCTGTACGCGGAGCTGTCCAACATCGCGCAGTTGCGCGACGAGATCGCCCGCGGCACAACGCGCGACCCGATCAAGCGGGTGCGACGGCCGAAGGGCCAGATCCGCCGCCGGGTGCCTCCGAGCCCGGTCTAGGCGTCGCGACCGCGTAGGCGGTCCCGCGCGGCTCGCGCTCCCACAGCACCTCCCCATCGCCGACGTCCGTCCCTTCGGCGATCAGCTGGCGCTTGAGCACCTTGTGCGTGGCGGTGCTGGGCAGGTCGGTGGCGATGCGGAGGTAGCGCGGGCGCGCCTTCGGGGACAGGTCGGGCTGCGCGTCGAGGAATGCCTCGAACGCGTCGGGGTCCAGGGTGCGCCCCTCGTTGAGCACGATCGCCGCCATCACCTGGTCACCGACGCGCCCGTCCGGGACGGCATACACCGCTACGCGGTTGATCGCGCTGTGCCGCAACAGGATCCGTTCGATCGGCGCGGCGGCGAGATTCTCCCCGTCGACCCGCATCCAGTCGGCGGTGCGGCCCGCCAGGTATATCCACCCGTCGGGGTCGCGGTAGGCCAGGTCGCCTGACCAGTACATGCCGTGCCGCATCCGCTCGGCGTTGGCCTCCGGGTCGTTGTAGTACCCGGTGAAGAAACCCGAGCCGGCCGTGTTGACCAACTCACCGACCGCTTCGTCGGCATTGACCAGGGCGCCGTCGGCGTCGAAGCGCGCGACCGCGCACTCGGTCACGGTCTCGCTGTTGTAGATCGCCACCCCGTCGACCCCTTTGCCGATCGACCCCTTCGGCGTACCGGGTTCCCGGATCACGATCACCGCGTTCTCCGTCGAGCCGAAGCCGTCCTCGACCTGCACATCGAAGCGGCGCGCGAACTCCTCGATGTCCTTGTCGTTGGCCTCGTTGCCGAACGCCACCCGCAGTGGGTTGTCGGCGTCGTCGTCGCGCTCGGGCGTGGCCAGGATGTAGGCCAGCGGCTTGCCCACGTAGTTCATGTACGTCGCACCGTAATGGCGGACATCGTCGAGGAAGCTGCTCGCCGAGAACTTGGCTGGCACGATCGCGGCGCCGGAGACCACCGCGGGGGCCCAGCCGGCGACGACCGCGTTGGAGTGGAACAGCGGCATCGACACGTAACAGGTGTCCCGCTCGGACAGCTCGAAGCGCTGAACCAGGTTGATGCCGGCGAAGGTCGCCATCAGGTGCGACACCTGCACCGCCTTGGGGTTCCCGCTGGTTCCCGACGTGAAGATCATCATGAACGGGTCCGCCGCGGTCACCTGCCGGTGCGGGACGAGTTCACCCGCGCCCTCGACGAACTCGACCCACTGCGGGCTCGAGGTGTCGAGGATCTGGGTGCCGTCCAGGTCCAGGCCGTCCAGCAGCGGGCGGTGTTCGGCGTCGGTGACCAGGAACTGGCAATGTGCGCGCCGGACGTCGGCCGCGAGCGCCTCGCCGCGCCGTGTGTTGTTCAGGCCGCACAGGACGTACCCGCCCAGGCCGGCGGCCGCCATCTGGGCCAGCATCTCGGGGTTGTTTCCCAGCAGGACGCCCACGTGCATCGGCCGGTCCGGATCGGCGGCCGAGATCAGGGCCGCGGCCCGCTGCGCCGATCCGGCCAGGTACTGACTCCAACTCCACTGCAGGGCGCGATGTTTGACCGCGACGCCCGGGTCGGACAAGCGCTGGCGCAGCAGCGCTTGAATGGTGTCGTCGGTCATCGGTCTGAAATCACCTTCACTATGCCCGGGCCCACTGCGAGACGAGACGGTCCGTCTTATCGTAGCGGGGGCCGCGCCGCCGTCCGCAGTCCGGATCGACGGGCCGCCCACCACCTCGCGTTGTGGAACTCTTCACGCCAGATTCTCCCAGGGTTCCCTATCGAACACTGCGTGTATAGCGGCTCAGTCCGCATCGAACGGCGAACATAGGCTCATGCTGTTTGAGTTGCACCGCTCGCTGATTCTGCTCAGGAACCGAGCGCGAGAGCTTCATCGCCAAGCCTCACAACCACGATCGCGCGATCTCTCCCACCGGTGGCGTCACGGTGGCCGGCCGGCCGCGCCGAAAGACACCGAGCAACGCTGATTCCGCTGGTGCCGTGGTAACACTGACCGCGGGCCGTCCGGCTATCCGCCCACCATCATCAGGCCGCCATCGACGGCCAGCAGCTGCCCGGTGATGAACCCGGAACCCGGACCGGCGAGAAAGACCAGCATCGGGCCGAGGTCGCGCCTGGGGTCGCCCAGTGCCCCGCCCAACGGGATCATCATCTGCATCTGCTGGTCGATCAACGCGCTCGCGTCGGGGCCGAGGAACTCGCGGAGCCGGTCGGCGCCGGCCGTCTGCACCGCCGGCGCCAGAGCGTTGACGGTGATCTTGTCTCCCGCCCAAGCCTTGGCGGCCGACCGCGTCCACGCCTGCACCGCCCCCTTGGTCGCGGCGTAGACGGCCGAGATCGGGCTGCCCATAACGGCTTCCGAGGAGCCGAAGTTGATGATCCTGCCGCCCTTGGGGTTTTGCTCCTTCATCACGGCGTAGGCGGCCTGGTTGGTCAGGATGGTCGCCTTGACGTTGGTGTCCAACAGGAACGAGATCTCGTCGACGCCGATGTAGCCGGGGATCCCGGCCTGCCAGAGTCCCGCGGCGTTGACCAGCACGTCGAGCCCGCCCAGGCGTTCGGCGGCCTGTCGCACCATCGCCGAGACGGCGTCGGCGTCTCGCACGTCGCACTGCAGCCAGCTGGCCGTGAGGCCGTCCGGCGGCGGGGTCCGGTGATAGGTGGCGGCGACCTCGGCCCCCGCCTCGGTGAGGGCGCCCACGGCGGCCGCGCCGATTCCGGTCGCGCCGCCGGTCACCAGGATCCGCCGGCCTTGCAGCACGTCTTCCATGTCCGCGAGCGTAACGCCACGGCGAAATCCTGCTCGATTTTTCGCCGTGGCGTTACGGTCGCGAGGCGAAAGACGTCACGTGCGCACCGCGATCGTCGACAACAGGCCGGCCAGTCGGTCCGGCTGGTCGATCATCGAGAAAGTCCTGGCCCCCTCGATGACCTCCAGGCGGGCGTGGGGGATGGTGGCGGCCAGCCGGACGCCATCCTCCTGCTCGAAGAACACGTCGTCGGCCGACCACGCGATCAGGGTGGGCTTGTCGAACTCGTGCAGCCGGGCCGCCACCCCCGTCGTCACCTCGGTGCGCATGGACAACGTGAACTGGCGCAGGTCTTCGGCGATGCGGGCGTCGGATAGGCCCGGGCGCACCCAGGCCTCGGTCAGGTCGTCGATGTTGCGGTGGGCCAGCCCGTCGAACGCGCGCCTGCGCGCGGCCGGCAACCGCATGGCCTGGGCCACGCCCCGGAAGGTCGCCTTCGACTTCGCCGCCAGGATCACCGGCTTGAGGATCGGCGGTGGAAAGTGTTCGAACGCATCGCAACTCGTGAGCACCAGCGCGCCGAGCCGCTCGGGGTGGTGGACGGCGACCAGTTGGGTGACGACCCCGCCGGTGTCGTTGCCGACGAGCACCACGTCTTCGAGGTCGAGGGCGGCCAGTACCTCGGCGACCATGCCCGCGACGCGGGTGATGGTCCGATCGGCGCCGGGACGCAACGGTTCCGGATGGGCGCCCAACGGCCACGTCGGGGCGATGCACCGCAGCCCGAGGTCGGCGAGGCGTTCGCTGACCTGGCGCCACAGCTGGCCGCCCATCATGTACCCGTGCACGAAGACCACCGGCCTGCCGCTTTCGGGTCCGGTTGCTTCGTAATGGATGGTTCCGGCGCTAATGTCGATCGTCGACATAGAGGGCTCCTAATTCGAGATACATTTACAAACAGGCTGTCTGTTCGTAAGTTACCAACAGGTTGTATGGAAAGCAAGAGACGGACTCAGGAAGAGCGTTCCGCGGCGACGCGCGTTGCGCTGATCGCCGCTGCCCGCAAGCTCTGGGGGCTGCGGGGCTATGCGGAGGTGGGGACGCCGGAGATCGCGACCACCGCGGGGGTGACGCGCGGGGCGATGTACCACCAATTCGCGGACAAGGCAGCGCTTTTCCGGGAAGTCGTCGAAGCCGTGGAGCAGGACGTCATGGCCCGGATGGGCACCCTGGTAGCCGAGTCGGGAGCGAGCACACCGGCGGACGCGATCCGTGCCGCAGTCGACGCGTGGCTGGAGGTGTCCGGCGATCCCGAGGTGCGCCAGCTGATGTTGCTGGACGCCCCGAGTGTGCTGGGCTGGGCCGGCTTTCGGGATGTCGCCCAGCGCTACAGCCTGGGCATGACCGAACAGTTGATCACGGAGGCCATCCGGGCCGGCCAGTTGCCCAAGCAGCCGGTGCGGCCGCTGGCGCACGTGTTGATCGGTGCGCTCGACGAGGCGGCCATGCTGATCGCCACCGCCGATGATCCGAAGCGCATGCGCCGGGAGACCCGCCAGGTGCTACACCGGCTGATCGACGGGATGCTGAAGGGATGATCCGGAGCGTGCTCGATGAGGCCACCAGCTCCGTTCCCGCAGGAGCGTGGCGATAGCGGGGACGGTGAGGGTTCGTACCACGAAGGTGTCCAGCAGGAGCCCACAACCGATGATGAACCCGGCCTGGACCATCATGTCGAGCGACCCGATCATCAGCCCGAACATGCTGGCGGCGAAGATCAGGCCCGCCGAGGTGATCACGGATCCGGTGCTGGCGACCGTGCGCAGCACCCCGACCCTCGCGTTGCGAGCGGACTCTTCACGCAAGCGGGAGATCACCAGCATGTTGTAGTCCGCGCCGACGGCTATCAGCAGGATGAACGCCAGAAGCGGGACGGGCCACGCGATGGGGTGGCCGAATCCGTATTGGAATACCAGCACTCCCAGGCCCAGTGCGGCGAAATAGTTCAACACCACGGTGCCCAGGAGGTAGACGGGGGCGACCACCGCGCGCAGGAGCAGGATCAAGACGACGCCGACGATCAGCAGGGTGGTGGTGGCCAGGCGGGTGAAGTCCGCGGACAGCAGGTGCTGCAGGTCGGAGTTGACCGCGGTAAAGCCGGCCATGGACACCGCGGTGTTGTCCAGCGAGGTGTTAGGCCGGGCGGCGTTGGCCGTGTCGACGATCCTGCGGTTCAGGGCCATCGCGTCAGCCGAGTACGGATCGTATGACGATGTGATGGCGAAGCGGGCGGTGTGTCCATCGGCAGAGATGAAATACCGTGCCATATCGCTGAATTGGTGATCCCCGAACGCGGCCTGGGGTAGGAAGAAACCGGAGGCGGAGTCTGATCCCGAAGTCGCACGCGCGGAGTTCTGCAGCTGTGCGGCGATCTGGCTCATGCCGCCGAGCAGCCGAATGTTGCTGTCGGCAAGGGTGTGTACCCCGGTGGCCAGTGCCTGCGCGCCCGACGCGAGCCGGGCGATGCCGTCTTGCAGGCGGTGGATACCGCCGAGGGGATCCGCGGGTTCGCCGTTCGCGCCGAGCGCCTGCTGCATGGTGGTGGCGGCGTTCTGGATCCCGCTGAGCGTGCCGGCGAGGGTGGTGTTTTGGCTGAATCGGTCGCTGAGGTCGGCGACTTGGTCGAAGAATCCACCGTTGCGCAGCGTGACGAGCACCTGAGTTTCGTCGCGCAGTTGCGCGCATTGCGGCGTGGCGGCACACCAGGGCGAGGTGTTGAGGTTGTCGACAAGGGGTCCGATCGCCGCGATGGCGGTGGCGGCTTGTTGGGCGAGCGGGCGTAGTCCCGCGCCGGTGTGTGCCGCCTGATCCACGGCGGGTGCGGTGGCGTTGAGCTGTTGCAGCAGGGGGAGGTCGCCCTGTAGGTGTTGCCCTCCGTTTTGGCTCAAGAGATCGGTCAGCGGCGTAAACGCACGACGCATGGTGGTGTCGAGTCGGCCCAGGCCGGCGGCGAGCAGGTCGGCTCCGTTGGTGAGCTTGGCCAAGTCGTCGCGGTGCGCTTGTCCGTCGGCGACTGCGCCGGCCATCTTGTCGCCGATTTGCCCGTTCTGCCAAGACAATTGCGCCTGATCGAGCCGGATCCCGGTCGGGCGGGTGACACCGGCGACCCGGGTGACCCCGGGGAGCTGGGCGACTCGCGAGGCCATCGCGTCGAGATCGGCGAGGCTTCTTGCGGTGCGCATGTCGGTGCCCGATTGCACGAGCAGGAACTCGTTGATGACGGTGTCTTTGGGAAAGTGCCGATCCAGCAGCGCGTAACCCTCATTGCTGGCGGTACCGGCGGGTTGCCCTTTACGGTCGTCGTAGCTGATCGTCATGGTGACCGCGACGAGTCCGAGGGCAAGCAATCCCACCAGGCTTACTGCCAGCAGCGGCACGGGCCGTCGCACGACCGAGACGGCGATCCGGTTCCAGTACCGGCGGGACAGGTCGGCGCGCGGCTCGGCGATGCCGCGTCTGGCGGCGAGTGCCAACAAGGGGGGAAGCAGCGTGACGGTGGCCAGGAATCCGATCAGCACGGCGACGGCGCAGGCGGGCCCGACCCCCTGGAAGACGCTCAGGTGGGCGAACACCATGGACGCCAACGCCAGAGCCACGGTCGCCGCCGAAGCCAGGATGACCCGGCCGATGCTGCCGCAGGCGTGGATGATGGCGTCTTCTGGGTTATCGCCGTGTCGGCGTTGCTCGTGATAGCGGCTGATCAGGAACACGCTGTAGTCGGTGCCGGCACCCAGGAGAACCGCGGTCATGAACGCGATGGTGAATTGCGAGACGGGGACACCGAATTCACCGAGCGCCGCCAGCACGCCGCGCCCGACGGCCACGCTGGCACCGATCACCAGCAAGGGCAACAGGGCGGTGGCCACCGACCGATAGACGAGCAACAGGATGAGTGCGATGAGGGCGGCGGTCGCAACCGAGATGATGAGCAATTCGTGCTCGCCGGAGCCGATCTGATCACGGAACGTCGCCGCCGGACCGGTGACGCGGGCGAGGGTCGAGGATCCGGCGAACGCGGACGACACGTGGGCACGCACGGCGTCAACCGATTCGGCGGACCTCGGGTCGCCGAGTGTGCCGGCGATTCCAACGGGTAGGAACCACGCCTTGCCGTCCTTGCTCACCGCGTGTGCCCTCGTACCCGGGTCGGCGAGGAGATCCTGCACCAGCAGCACGTGCGCTTTGTCGGCGCGGAACGCGGCCACGAGCGCGTCGTAGCGGTGGCGCGCCGGTGGCGTCAGCCCCGCGGGATCTTCCATCGCGACGACGATCGAGGTCTTCGCGCCCCGCTCATCGAACGCCGCCGCCATGCGGTCGAGCGCTTGAAAGGACGCCACGTCGCCGGGCAAGAGCTGGACCGATTGCCGACGCACGACGCTCTCGAGCTGCGGGAAGGCGACGGCAAGAATCACGGCGACGCCAACCCAGGCCACGATCACGAAAGCCTTGCGCCCGATGGTGAATTCACCCAACGCGGCCAGCCGCGCGCTGTATTCACCGGTCCGCGCAAGCGGCGGGCCGGCGCGGTGCGACGCCCGTCGGGGCGCGTCGACGGAGGTCGTCACCGCGGCCCCCCGCCGAACGCCAGCTCCGGGCACGGGCCGGCGACCCCGCCGCGCCGGTAGCAGCTCACGCCGATCGCAAAAGTGATCCCCCGCCGCACCGCTCCCCCTAGGATTGTTTGGTGAAGTAGTTCACCAAACAGCTTTGGTGAGATACTTCACCAAACAGCCCGCGCGCGCAACCCCGGCGCACATGTGGAGGAGTTGAAGCTGAATGGCAGTGCACCGCGGCCTGACCGCTGACCAGCGCCGCGAGCAGCGCCGGAGGCAACTCATCGAGGCAGCATTCGACACCATCGCCGAGCATGGGGTGGGCAACCTGCGCGTACGGGCGGTCAGCGCCCGGGCACGACTGAACGACCGCTACTTCTACGAAAGCTTTCGCGACTGCCACGAATTGCTGATCGCGACATTCGAGGACCAATTCAGTCGCGCGCTGACGGGCATCATGGCAACGGTCGCGGCGTCACCTCACGAGATCACACCTCGAGCTCGGGCGGTGATCGAATTCGCGTTCGCCTTCATCGACGAGGATCCGCGCCGCCCAAGGCTTTTGATCGAGCTGCAAACGGCCGAAGCGCTCGCCGGCCGTCGAGACGAGGTGATCGACGTCCTCACCCAGGTCATGGTGGGCCAGATGCGCACATTGCTCGGGGATGCCGCCGGTAGCGACGAGAACGTCAACCTGACTGCCTTGACCGTGGTCGGCGGTCTTCTCGAGCTGACCACCCAGTGGTACCGGCACCGGATCGACGTCAGCCGACCGCGGCTCGTCGACTTCATGACCGCCCTGGTCGTGACCACCACCGACATCACGGGGGCGCTTGAACGTCAGCTCACGCCACCGGATTGACGGGAAGCGCCCTGAGGATCGTTAGTCGCCCCGCACCGCGGCGACGCCCGCGATGACGCCTCGGATCAGCCGCTCGAGGTGATCGGCGTCATCGACGGCCGGTTGCCCCGCGACGAACGTCAGCATGATCCCGTTGATGAAGGCCAGCGTGGCGAGCGCCTGGTCTTCGACCAGCGCCGGCTCGGGCGCGCTGCCGTCTGGATGCCATTGCGCGACGACGTCGCGGGCCAGGCTGTAGAGCCGTTGCGCGGACTCGTCCAGGGTGGCGGCCAGTTCGGGGTCCCGGCCGGCGAGCAATGCGAGCTCGTAGCGCGCCTTGGCGCGGGTCAGCCACGGCTCGCTGTTGACGTACATGACGATGCGGGCCAGTCCCGCGGTGCCGGTGAACTGTGTTGGCGGATCACCGGCGAGCTCGGCCATCCGGGAGAAGTCGGCCACGTCGAGTTCGGCCACCCGTGCGGCGGCCGCGTGCAGCAGCGCCTTGCGGGTCCGGTAGTAGAACGATGCGGTGCCGGCGGGCACGCCGGCGCGCTCGTCGACCTTCGGGTGGCTGACGCCGTGAACTCCGTTGGTGCCCAACAGCTCGACAGCGGCGTCGGCGAGCTGGCGGCGCCGCTCGGGCGCGTTGTGCTTTCTGCGTGCTGCGATGGGCCCAGTCTAAAACTGACCGCAGTTGGGCGCGGTCGGTTCTCCATTGAAGCGGGCGGCGATCCACTGCATGGCTGGTTCGCCGTCGACGAGCATCGGCAGGGCGTGGTTGATCACGAGCTTGTTGAGGAACGGCGGCTCCTCGTTGGTGCGGAATTCCACGTCGGCGCCCTGGGCGCACCAGTCGCGCCCGAGTTGGTTGGCGGCCGTCCAGGGCACCAGCGGGTCGTAGCGGTTGCTGTTGATCAGTACCGGGGCGTTGGGCTTGAAGCGCCCGATCCGCTGGTCTTCGAACATGGTGTTGAACGGCTCCTCGTTGACCAGTTGATTGATGTCTTCGGTGAAGTAAGGCTGGATATGGCGAAACATGAAGTCCAGCAGGGTTTGACCGACGCATTGGCGCGAGACCGATTCGAGCATCGCCAGCCCGCGGGGGGTCATCTTGGAGCGGATGACGTCGGCGAACTCCGGATAGGCGGCCATGACGCTGTTGAGCGCGTACCCGACGACGCCGACCAGGGCACTGCCGTCCGCATACGGCAGGAGCTCTTTGAGGTTGGCCGGCGGTGCCCCGGCGTAGGTACCCACGATATGAAGATCGGGGGCATAGGCCGACGCCAGCTCGGCCGCCGACGCCGTCGCGCCGCCGCCCTGCGAGTAGCCCCAAAAAGCCACCGGTCCATGGGGATCCAGCGATGTTCCGGGCAGCTTCATGGCGGCCCGGGCGGCATCGAGCACGGCCTGTCCCTCGGCCACGCGGCCCACGTAGGTATGCATGGACGTGGTACCGAGGCCTTCGTAGTCGGTCATCACGATGGCGAAACCACGGGCGACCATCGTCGCGACGAACAGTTCCTCGTAGTTGAACATGATGTCCCAGCCGCCCGAATAGTGGATGCCCTGGTTGAACATTCGCGACGGGGCGCATTGATTGCCCTGGCCCTGGGTGCCCGGCGCGTAACTGATCAAGGGGCGCGGTCCACGGCCGGGCCAGTCGTTGTAGGGCTCGAAGTAGGTGCCGGTGACCGCGATCGGGTTGCCCCGGGTATCGGTGCTGCGGTACATGATTCGTGTGCCGGTGGCCATGATGGCGCCCAGCTGGCCCGACGGCTCCAGCACCAGTCGTGACGGCTCGGTGCGGATCAGGTCGCCCGGCTGGCCGGGCGGCAAGGGGTCGGGCGGCGTGTAGAACTCCGCGTACTGCGGTTCGTCCCCGCCGTCGGCGCGGGCGCTGCCCGCATTCGGCAGGCCGGTCAGCGCCGAGGCGATGACCAGTAGGACGGCGAAAGCTCCCCCAACCCGGCGCATTACGGAACGGTAACAATCGCGGGCCGCCGGCGGAAGGGTGTTCTCTAAAATTTTAGAGAATCGGGGCGCCCTAACGATGATTCGCGGCGAAGAAGCGCCAGATGGTGTCGGTGGCGTCCAGGGCCGTCGACGGCGCGGGGATGCCCGCGACTCGCTCGGCAAGGGGGCTGGGCTCACCGCCCGGCCATTGATGGCCCGCCCCGGCCACCGAGATCAACTCGACGGTTCGCCCGTCCGCGCATCCCGCGGTCTGTGTCGTCACGTCGCCGGCGGCGCTCGAACTCGGCGGCCCGCACCCGTCGATGGCGCGCCAGGTGGCGTTGACGGACTGCGCCGAAGGTCCGTCGACACGAGCAGTCCCGTTGAGCGAGAACGCCTTCCCCGGTCCGCCGTCGTAGGGCACCCTGTCGTCGGCCGTGCCGTGGATCTGTAGCACCGACGCGGGCCGCGCCCGGGAACAGTCGGTCAGCAGCGTGCCCGCCACCGGGGCGATCGCGGCGAACAGGTCGGACTGGCAGCCGAGGCGTAGCGCCATCATGGCCCCGTTCGACATGCCGGTGACGTAGACCCGCGCCCGATCGATGGGCAGCTGTTGTTCGATGGCACCGACCATGGTTGCGATGAAGCCGACGTCGTCCGTGCCGACGCGCTGCGGTTCACCGCAGCAGGTCCCGGCGTTCCAGGCGCGGCTCAGCCCGTCGGGGTAGGCCACCAGGAAATGCCCGGAATCCGCCTCGGCGTCCCAGCGGTAGGCCCGCTCGGCCTGCTCACCGGTGCCGAAGCCGCCGTGCAGCATCACCACCAGCGGCGCGGCATCGGTCAGACCCTGGGGCCGGTACAGGTGGACGGTCCGGCTGACGCCGCCCGCCTCGATGCTCCGGGTGGACTGCCCGACCGGAATCGATTGCGCACCCGGGGTTCCCAGCGCATGCCCGCCACCGGCCAGGCATCCGCCGAGCGCGGCGGCCAGGACGGCGACGAGGAAGAAGCCGATGGCCCGGGCGGAACGCGATCGCATGACCGCCATCGTGGCAGCCGCCTACGAATTTGACAAGTTACTTGTCAATCCCGGGCGGGGTGGCAGACTCCTTCCCATGCGACGCGCTCTGGATGCCGGCTGGCAGCCCACCGTGCCGGCGCTGGTGAACCTGGTGGCCGCGTCCGGTGCGCCGCGCCTGCGCGCGGCGTTTGCCGAAGCAGGGCTCGACGGGATCCGTCCGGCGCAAGCCGTCGCCCTCGTGCCGCTGGCCGCCGGCGGCCTGCACGCATCGGATCTGGCCGACCGGCTGCAGGTGAGCCGGCAGGCGGTGGCCCAGGCGATCACCGGCCTGGAGCGACATGGCTACGTCACCCGGGAGCCCAATCCCCAGGACGCGCGAAGCCGGATCATCGAGCTCACGCCGCGCGGTCGGCATGCGCTGCGTGTAATGCGTTCCAGCGCGATTGATTTGGAGAGCCGATGGGAGCGGATTCTGGGACGACGGCGACTGGCCGAATTGCGCGAGACGTTGCAGACGTTGCTCGCCGGTCAGGCCGAGACGGCGGGGGAGTGACGCCCGTCGAGAATTCCCGTGCCTTCACCGTCGTCGGCGGCTTAGGCTGACCCAAGACAGTGACAGGAGTCCGCCGTGCCCATCTTCATGGTCGAGCGCAACTTTGCCGAGGATTTGGAACCGAGCCTCGAGGTTGCCGACGGTATCAACCGGATCAACGACTTGGAGGGCGTCCGCTGGATGTATTCGTTCCTGTCGGCGGACAAGCGGAAGACGTACTGCCTTTACGAGGCGCCGTCGCCGGAGGCCATCAGGTCCGCGGCCGCCCGCGCGGGCCTGCCCGCCGACGCCGTCGTCGAAGTGAAGGACCGCCTGATGCCGGACGGGGCCCTGTCCGACATCTGAGGCGGCGCTACCCCAGGAGTTCGTGATCGGCCGCGTACATCGCCGCTTGTGTGCGGTTAGCCGCCCCCGTCTTGATCAGGATGTTGCGCACATGGTTGGCCGCGGTGTTGGCGCTGATGAAAAGGCGCTCGCCGATCGCGCGGTTGCTCAACCCCTCAGCGAGCAGCCGCAGCACTTCGACCTCCCGTTCCGTCAGACCGTCGGGCCCCACGGGAGGCGCGGCGAGCACCGAATCCGCCAGGTCGACGACCCGGGTCTGGCCGATCGCGCCGGCGATGGCGCGCGCCTCCCCGGCCAGGCGCCGGGCATCGTCGGCGTGTCCGCATGACGCGGCGTACAGCGCGTGCCGCGCCAGCGTCTCGCTGATGTGGACCACCGAGCCCATTCGCCGGTCCATTTCGATCGCCGCGGCGAAGTGGCGGTCGGCCGCCGCGTAATCCCCGCAGAGCGCCGCCATGCGGGCCAGGTACCGGTCCGCGCTGCCGAACAGCGCGACGAACTGCCCGGCCACCAAGTTCTTTCCGGCGTAACGCCCGACGAATGGGCGCAGCTCGCGGACCGCGTCGAGGTGGCAAAGCCGCAGCGCCGCCTCGACCATGAACGCGAGTTCCATCGGCCACTGCGCATCCTCGAGGCGCTCGCCCAGGTTGCGGTTGAGCAGTTGGTTGAGCGCGCGGGTCATGCCGCGCTCGCACTGTAGCTCGGTGTACAGGGCGAGCAGCCCGGGCACCCAGCGCCCGGCGAATGTCTCGCTGCCGTCGATGAACCCGCCGAACCTCTTCAAATCGCCGGTCTCGCGGCGGATCATGAACATCTGGACCCCGTTGGAGCCCTCGGTGTCGTCGGCACCGAACAAATCGCCTGTGCGCAAAGCGATGTCGGCCCATCGTTCGGCGCCGGGGAAGTCGCCGCGCAGGTAGGCCAGCGCCTGCTCGATACACGCGCCGACGAAGCCGAAGGCGGGTTGACCGCAGCTTTGTGCCGCTCGCCGCATGTCCGCAGTCGCGGCGGCGAGGCCGTCGGGCCGGCCGGCCAGGTAGCTGACCTGGGCGTGGAAATGCGACGCCGCGCCCAACGACTCGTAGTCGCGGCGCGATAGCGCCATGCGGGATACCTCGGCCGCGCGCTCGGCCTGGATCTCGCTCATCTCCGGGGTGAGGCCTTGCCACAGGCTGGTTTTGAGCGTATGGAGCAGTACCGCCGCGTCGCCGCCGGCCCGCGCGCGCTCGATGGCGTCGGCGCCGACCTCCCGGGCTCGCGGCGCCTCGCCGGCGAAGGCCAACGCCCGACCGAAGCTGCCGAGCGCCTGTACGTAGCGGGGGTCCTCCGCGCGTAGTCCGCACGACTCCAGAGCCGAGGCCAACAAGTCGGCGGCCTTCGAATTCGATTGGCCTGGGCGCCAATTGGCCTCCTCGTAGCCGACGGCCGCCTCCAGGCGCATGAGCGGGTCGTCGGTGGCGCCGATGCGCTCGTAGATGGACCGTGCGCGCGCGAACGAGCCGCCGCGCACGTGGTTGGCGGCCGCGTCGAGCTGCAGCCTGGCCCGCTCGGCCAGGTTGAGCTCCGGCAGCGACGCCGCGCGCTCGAACCACTTCGCCGCGTCCTCATAGGCCAGGCTCTGCTCGGCCATGCGGGCCGCCTGACGCGCGTACCGCAATGCCTGCTCGTGGTAGCCCAGCACATGGGCCCGCAGGTAGTGGTTGGCCAGGCGTGGAACGAGCGCCGGGTCGCCGCGGCCCTCGAGGGCCTCCGCGGCGCGCGCGTGCATGACCCGCAGCCGCGACGCGGCCATCCCGCCGAGCACCGCTTCCCGGGTCAGCGCGTGCACGAAGGCGAATTCACCGTCGGAGTCGTGCACAGCGCGCACCAACCCCACGGCCTCGGCCGAATCGACAGCCGCCAGCGTTCCGCCGGGCTCCGTCCCGCACGTCGAGATCAACGCGGGCAGGTCGAACGTCTGGCCCAGCACGGCCGCCTGCTCGATGACCGCACGCGCGCCGGTGCCCAGTCCGGCAAGGCGGCGGGCGATGGCGTCGCCGATCGACGCGGGGACGGTGTGCTGCGTACCCAACGTGGCGAGGCCGCCGCGGATTTCGAGCTCGTTGACGAGTTCGGTCAGGAAGAACGGATTGCCGCCGGTCCTCTCGCGCAGCAAGGCGGCGGCCGTACGCGCCGACGCGGGGGCGAGTTGCTGTGTGCGCGCCACGAACTCGGCGATCGCCTCCGTGTCCAGGCCCGGAAGGTCCAGCCGCCGCACCCCGTCGAACCGGTGCAGTTCGGCCAGCCGGGTGGCCAGATCGGCGGACCGGTCGGGCTCGGTCGTGCGGAACGTGACCACCACCAGCGCGCGCACATCGGCGCACCCGACCAGCACGTGCTCGAGCAGCGCGAGCGTGGGAAGCTGCGCCCAGTGCAGGTCGTCGAGGATCAACGCGATCGGTCGATCGACTGCCAGCCGCCGCAGGAAGCCGGTCATCGCGTCGAAGAGGGCGTGCCGCTGCGAACCGGCGTCGGGGGTCGGGCCTGCGGCGGGCAAATGCCGAACCACGTGCGACGACAGCCGCCGCAGCTGCGGCCCCGCGCCGCTCAACGGTTCCGCCATCGAACCCGGTGGACCGGCGATCAGCAGCCGGTCGAGCGCTTCGGCGAACGGCGCGTAGGGCAGATCCTCGTCGGCCGTCGAACTACCCACCAGCACCGCGACGCCGTGGTCGTGCAGCGTTGCGGCCACCTCCGCGGCCAGGCGCGTCTTACCGGCCCCGGGCTCGCCCCCGACGAAGATCGCCTGGCGATTGCCCCGCTCGACCCGCTCCCAGGCCTGTTCGAACACCGCCAATTCCGCGTCGCGACCCACGAGCGGACCCCGGCGACGAGCGATCAATTCGGCCGGGAGCGGGGGCGGCACCCACTGCGCCATGGTCTCAAGGTAGCCGCGGCGATCGGGACGGGTCGATAGTCAGTTCTGACTATCGACGGCCACGCCCGCGTCAGCGTCGTGCTGCCCGGTGGCGCGCATACTGTGCGTCTGAGGCGCTGTTGTCGGGAGGGCACTTCGTGATCACTCGAGACGTCGATGCGAGCGCGGTGGCGGATCTGGCGCTGTGTCCGCCGCGGGCGGCGTTGGCCGCCACCGTGGACGACGAGATCGTCGTACTGCCGGCCACCGTCAGGCTGGACGAGCCTGCCGATCCCGCGTTGTCGCCGCGCATCGTCCGAATCCCGGACGGCGGCCCGGAGCTTGCCGATCGCAATGTCGTCGTGGTCGCCGACGACGGGCCACAGTGGTTCCGGCTGCGTTCGTTGGCCGTCCGGGGGACGGCCGAGGCCATCGGAGATCGCACCTATCGGATCGTGCCCACGCGGGTCGTGGCCTGGGACTACGGCTCGCTTCGTGAGGTGCCGACCCCGCCGACACCGCCGGCTCCCGCGCGGGCATCCGCTCCGGTGGCCGACGGGCGCGACGCTGTTCGCCCCGTCCGGTCTCCGAATGTTAAGGCGGCCGTGCACAATTCGTGGGTCATGCTGCTGGCCACCCGCTCGCCCAAGGGCACACCATTCGCGGTTCCGTTGTGGTTCGTCGCGCACGGTGGCCGCTGGTATGCCACCACCTCTGCGTCGTCCTGGACGGTGCGCAATGTGCAAGCGTGCCCGCAGGTCGCCGCGCTGCTGGGCGGCGAGGGCGGGTCAAGCGCCGCGCGGCTGCTGGTGCGGGGACGGGCCAGGGCCGTGCGGGGCGTGCCGCCGCCGGCGGTGCTTGCCCGAATCGCCTGGCGCTATTACTTGCAACCGCGGTTCGCGGTGGACGAGTTGGGTCATATCCGGCTGTGGGCGCGGCGGATGCGGTATTACACCCAGTCCAGTCCGGCGTACGTGGTGATCACACCGGAAGCGGTAACCGAATGCAGGGTCCCATAGTCGCTCTCCGGTTTTCGCGACGCGAAAGTGCTACGGCGTCTTCAAGAACACGTCGTTGAGCGTGACGGTGCGCAGGTTGCGCTCGCGGATGAAGTCGACGAGTTGGGGATAGACGTGCGTGACGGGCAGGTGGTTGAGGTGCCCGATGACGATGGCCTGCGGGGTGAAGTACTGGTCGGCCATCTGCACGATGTAGTCCTCGGTGATCAACGTCGAATCCGACAGCGATCCCGACCATAACGTCGGCACCGGGTACCCGAGATCGGCCGCGTGGCCCGCGGCGCTGGCTCACCGAGATCAAGGGGGAATACGATCCGGGCAACGTTTTCCACAAGGCCGGAGAGGTCGGGACCATAGTCTCTATACAGTCCAGCCGGCGAATGGTCCTCTTCAAGTGGGCAGATTCATCGAGGGAGAACCACCAGGGGGATCTATGCACTGCGCGCCGGCGATCGTCATAAGCGCGTCGAGTACCGTGCGCCAGGGCCTTCAGCAGCTTAAGCACGCCGCTATTCATGCCAGCGTGGTCCTCGTACGAGAGTACGACGGCGACGTCCTTTACTACTTGCTCAGCGCGGGGGACTTACGCGAGCGTCTATCGCATGCCACCGCGGCTGGCGATGTGGCAACGGCGATCGATTTGAGCCGCCGCTACCAACCGGCGCGGGCGGGTCAGTTGAGCCGTGCAGTGCCGCCGGGCAGCGTGGCGCTGGAGGGCCGCCAGGTCATCGGAATCATGGTTGACGGTAACGCTGACGGGGACCTTCCGGATGGTGGGTGGGAAGATGTGGCTGCGGCTTGGCCTCCAGCCAACGAGCAGCGGCCGCCTCCGGGTTACGCGCCGCCGGTGACTCGCGGCGGGATCCCTACGGGGGGTCCGGCATTTGCTCCTGAACCGGCGAAAGAACCGGGCCCCCTGATCACCCGTGGCCATATTAAAGTACGAGGACTGGATTCCGTTGGGATCGAGTCTGATTCATCGGCGCAGCCGACAGAACACGGTGCCACCGGGTCGCCATCAGTGCCCAGCCTCTTCCGCGCCTACCCTGACGTCACCGCGCCCGGCCAGGTCGGCGGGGGACAGAGGTTCGCCCTCAAGGTTGGATTCTCGGAGGAACCGTCCCCGTCGATGGCGGTGTACGGTCCACCGACTCCGGTCATCGTCCTCGCCGGTACGCAACCCGAATTCGTCATCCAAGTCACCGGGTTCGGCTTCACTTTCCCCGATGGCATACAGCAAACCCTCGTCGTCGACCGAGAAGATCTGAAGAGTCGGCGCGTCACGTTCACAGTGCAGGCCGACCCGATAAAGGAAGCCGCGCCACGCTTCCTCGAGGTGAGTTACGAATTCGAAGGAGCCGTTGTGGGCCGAACCTGGGCGCAGGTGCGGGTGATGCCCGGTTTGGTCGAAGAGACCGATACGCCGGCGTTGATCGGCGGCAGCGGAGTTGTCAGTTCTGCGCCGGGTCAGCAAGGTCCACATCTCACGGTGGACATCTTCAGCAATCAGGGTCACCCAGAACTGAAATGGCTATTCCACTGCCCCTACGCCGATATTGGGCGCCCCGACGCGGTGACCACCACCCTGGGAAACGACTCGGCGCAGTCGTTCGCGGTGCAACTGATGAGGCAGGTGCCTAGCACTCCCCCGGGGCCGTCGCTGGAAGCCACGATGCATGGCGCCGGGGACCAAATCGCCGATGCGATCACGCCTGAATTCTGGCCGATATTCGAAGAGGTATGGAAGCGTGCGCGCGCCGCTAACGAACCGCCCCGGCTGCAATTCACGACGACCGAACATTGGGTCCCGTGGGAGCTCGCGTGGGTCGACCGGCGGCGCCTGCGTGAACCCGATAACCTGCTGCCCGACTGTGAGGGCGCCACCCTGGGTCAGCTATGGGAGGTGAGCCGATGGACCCCGCCCACCAGTTACCAGGCAACCGGTTCACTGCCCGCGTCCCCGCCCGCGCCGGTCATCGAGGCCGATGAGATGGCCGTCATCGTGGGCAACTACCACGGCACTCCGGGGGTCGCTCAGCTGCCCATGGCCGTGAAAGAGGGTGACGACATCGCCGCGGCCTACGCCGCTCTGCGGTTGGAGGTCTCCGACACGGACGTTACGGCCCTGATGCAGTGTGCTTTGCAGCGCGGCGATGCACCGTTTCATCCGACGGTGATCCATTTCGCCGGACATGGCCAGACCGACGTCAACAACCCGCAATTCACCGGCTTGGTCCTGGCGAATGGAAACCGGTTGAATCCCTTCGAGATCCGCGGATTCCGTCTCGTAGAGCAGGAACAGCCTTTCGTGTTTCTCAACGCGTGTGAGGCGGGCGTCGGCGGTGAAACGATGTCCGATCTGGGCGGACTGGTTGGCGCTTTCCTTGCTGAGGGGGCACGCGGCTTCATCGCACCGCTGTGGAAAGTCGACGATGTCGAGGCTCGCGAAATCGCAGTGGACTTCTACCGCCGCACGTTTGTCGACGGCCAAACGGTGGGTGAAGCGATGCGCGAGATCCGTCGGCGCTTCACCCCGGACTCGCAGTCGGCGACCGCGCTTGCCTACGTGTTCTACGGCAACCCGGGTCTTCGGTTGCAGCGGACTACCCGATGAGCGATCTCAACGGCAGCACCGACCGCATCGCACTAGGCCCGGGGATTTTTGTCCAGGCTCCGGGGCTTGTGGGCACCGTGGAACTGCTGGAGCCGAGGTTGCTGGGCACCCGCGCCGGTGAGGAACGCGCCACCGCTGCACTGAGCTCTGCCCTCGAGCGGCAGCAGTTCACCACGATGCACTCACTCGAGATCAACGCACAACCCGTGATAGGCCCCGCGACGCCTGTTCGCCGCGGGCCCGACGAGCGGCCATTGTTGAGTATCGAAGTGCCCGACATCGGCCCCGAGCAGCCTCAAGTGGCGATGCTCGCTGACGAGCAAGGCATTATCACTTGGCATTTCGCACAGACAAGTGCGGTGCCTGGAACCGTACGGTTCGAGGTACCGGCCGATACCGTCACCACGGGCCCGACCGCAGCGACCGGTGAACAGCGTGGCCTGGTGTACATGATTGGGAAGAAGCTTTTGTCGGTGCTGGTTTTTCCGCTAATGGCGGCCGGGGCACAGGCGTTGGCCGAGCATCTCGCCAAGAGCTGGGAAGAATCGCATCGCAAAGCTGCTCTACGGTTGTTCAGCGGTCCCGATGATTGCGCGACGGTCACCCCGGTGGAGGCGCAGTCCTGGGATCGGCTTGCGAGCGGTCCCGCCCTGCTGTTCATACATGGCACGTGCAGCACCAGCCAGGGCGGCTTCGGTGCCTTGGACAGCGGCGTCTGGGGTCAGCTCAACTACCGCTATGGCGGCCGGCTCTTCGCCTACGACCACCCAACCCTATCGGTGGACCCGCTGGCGAACGTGGACGCGTTGGCGGGTCTGATTCCGCCCGGCATGCGTTTCGATGTCGACATTATCGCGCACAGCCGTGGCGGCTTGGTGGCCCGAACAATCGCCTGTGCAGGAAATGACGGCTCATTCCCATTGCATGTCAACAAGATTGTGCATGTTGGGGTGCCAAATGCGGGTACCGCGCTGGCCAACGTCGAACGGCACAGCCAGTTCGTCGACAGGCTCTCGACCTTGCTCAACCTTGCGCCCGACGGCCCGCTGTCGGTGGTGGCCGACATCTTGGACGGTGTTCTTACTATCGTGAAAATTATCGGTTGCAACGGAATTGGGTCTCTTCCCGGTTTGCACGCAATGGACCCGGCGAGTGGTTGGTTAAGCGCGCTCGGCGCAAAGCCTTTTCCCCCCTTCGTCGGCTATGCCATCGATGCAGACTTCGAGCCCGTTGGTGGCCTGCTCAAGCTCGTGCGTGTGCCAGACGGCATCGCCGACCTCGTGTTCGGCTTAGCCCCAAACGACATCGTTGTACCCGCCGGCGGGGTCTATGACGCGGGCACCGCGCTCGGCTTCCCGATCCCTCGCGAACGAACAGTGTCGTTTGCGAAGGACGAACATGTCTGGCATTGCGCATATTTCGGGCAACAAAAGACCGGTTCGGCGCTGCTCCGGTGGCTTCCGACAAGGCACGAAAGGATATCGACTGCCTGACGAGATTGCACTCCGGGCAGCCGGTGTTCGCCGTAGTAGGGGGTCCGTGATCGGAGAGCAATCGAAAACCCATGACGGCTGGTTGACGCATCGAGAGGAGAGGATCCGGATGGTGAAGAAAGCTCTCTGCGTAGGGATCAACGATTACCCCTACGAAGGTAGTGATTTGAATGGATGTGTGAACGATGCCAAAGGCTGGGCGGGTTTGCTCGTTGAGCATTACGGTTTCGCTCAAGACGATGTGAAGCTGCTGCTCGACGCGGACGCTACCAAGGCCAATATCATGGCGCACCTCGAAACCATGGTGACGAAGGCAAAGCCGGGAGACGTGTTGGTATTCACCAATGCGTCACACGGGACGTATGTCGCAGACACCAGCGGTGACGAGGAAAAATATGACGAGGCTCTATGCCCGTATGACATCCCAGACAATCTCATTGTCGATGATGAGCTGCGCGAACTGTTTGGCAAGCTGGCGGAAGGCGTGCGCCTGACGGTAATTTCGGATTCTTGCTTTTCCGGCACGGTCACGCGCGCTGCGGTGTCCGAGATAATTCCCGGTTTGACCACACCCGATGACCGCCGCGTGAGGTTTCTGAGTCCGGCGCTGATGGGCAGGGCGGTCTTGCAAAACCCATGGAAGGCAACGCCGAAGGCACGGACAAAGTACCCAGAATCTTCAATGAAGGACGTCTTGCTGAGCGGCTGCACCGACAAAGAATATTCGAATGATGCACTGATCAACGGGGCATACCACGGTGCAATGTCCTATTACGCGCTGGAGACTATTCGGGAGGCTGATTACGACATCACTCTCCAACAGTTGGTTACGAGACTCAATTATCTTCTCGCGGAAAACGGATACAATCAGCATCCGCAATTAGAGGGAAAGGCGGCCAACAAGAAGTCGCGCATCTTTGCAGGATAAGCGCAGCGGCAGCACCGAGGAGTTGCGTCAACGCTCTGGATGGGGAGAGCGGGATCGCTCGACATACCGCGTGACACCTGCTGCGCGACGATTCCGCGGTGGCCCGGACCAGCGGAAGCGATTTCGACGAGGCCCGAAGTCGCCGGCGCCGTTCAGGTGCTCGCCCTGACGTAGGCTTCTGCAATCGGTCATTTGTCTCGGAGGGGCCGTGAGGGCACATACCGTTAGCTGGCGGCGGGTCATGCTCGTCCTGGCTGTCGCGGCAGTCGTGGCCACCATCGTCGTGGTCGTCGTGCGTCTCGTGGTGAAGCCCGCTGGAAGTTCAGCACCTGTAATGGCTCCGGCGAAGACGTCGGAGCCGGCACGTAGTACGTCCACGTCGGTCCAACCCGGAGCTCCCACGTCCCTGCAGACTGCGGCTGTGTCTCCGCCACCGCCGGGCTTTCCCGACTTGGATGGGTTCACTGACGTGTCCCGGGACCACGATGTGTCGCGCCTCTATCCCCTTGCAACGTTTACCAGCCCTATGGGCTTGCAGTGCGCGATGTGGAGCAACCGTGGAAGTACGGCAGCGGCCTGCTTTGGAGAGATGCCAGGCCTCGATCACCCAGCAAACCACGTCTACGCGGGGGACTATCAGGCGTACTTCGACCAGAACTCCTCGCCCGGCGCCGACCAGCTGAACGGGAAGCCCTTGGCATCGAGCGAGAAGGTGATCTTGGGTGCGGGGGGATATCTGATGGGCGGCGATCAGATCACCTGCGGTGTGCAAGGCGTTGTCGTCGCGTGCATGCTGATCAGAGACTTTCGGCAGAACCACGGCGACACGACTGCGCAACGGCACGGCTTCGTCGTAGGCCCGGACAAAAGCTGGACGTTTTGAGTAGGTTTACCCGCTTGCGGCACACAGCAGATTCGGGAGATTTACCCACTTCTCGACGACGGGTAGCCGGATGTGCCTTCGAAGCGGCTTCCACCGAGCAGCGGTGACATAAGGCTCTAGCCCTCCTGCAGTTGTGGTTCTTCGATTGACGCATGCCATTTGAGTGACAGATCTAGGGAGGGACCATCATGGCGGAAAAGACAGCCAAGAAGGTCGCATCATCACGACACACCGGCGACGGATCGAAGAGCACCACCGAGCGAGCTGCGGCCAAACACCCACCACCAGCGCGTCACACCGGCAACGGATCGAAGAGCGCGACAGGGCAACGCGCGGCCAAGCGCCCACCACCAGTACCGAAGTCAAACTTGACACCCCGGCGGTCAACGGCGCCCCTCGCACCGCCTATCAAGGCCAGGGCGGCTCTCGCCGCGAGGGCGTTGCCCGAGCTGCCACAGCCGGTACGAGGTGACAAGATCAATCTGGGGATAGTCGCCGGGTCCGACGGACCTACCGGCTGGCTCGGCGCGGGGGCCACCGACCTGTGCGAGATATCACCCGGTGGCCAGGTTGCTCTGGCGGGCGATACGTTCACGGGAAACCGTTGTAGGGAGGGAGATTGGAGCCCATCGCTGGGCCTGCATGTCAAGCCGGGCACACTTGGGGGCAAAGTCGAATTCGACCATTCTTTTGGCTGGTGCAGCCTCTACGCCGAAGGTTGGCCGCCAGGAGGCAGTCAACTGCCGGCCGGTACGGTCCAGGTGTTCGGCATCGACTACGCCTTGATAACGAGGACAGTGGACGATCTCATTCCGATTGATTCGCGTCTGGTACGAATCGACCCAAACAGGGGATACTGGCCGACTGTTCCCGGGTCCTTGAGGGATGCCGGCTGGGAGGGCGGCAATCAAACCCAGATCAGCGGGTGCCAAGCGCCCGACGGTTGGGTGTACATCGTCGCCGACGGGTTCGCGCGTGACCACACCGTGCGCCTCTACCACTGCCATGCGGAGCACTTCGAGGACCGGAACATGTGGTGGGCCTGGGGTAAGAAAGACGGCATATGGCAGTGGGATGTCGACCCGGAACCCCTGAGCGGCGACATATTCGGCGAGTTAAGCCTGCGCATCATCGAAGAAAAGTTCGTGCTGTCCGGGTTTAACGCGAGGACAGGGTGTACCGAAGTTCGGGTGGCTGACGACGTGACGCAAGTATTGGCGGGGCGCACACCCATGACGGTCGTTGCGGACCCGATCTCAGTTCCGAACAACTACGGCGGCTACATCGTTCCCGGCTCCACCCTGGACCAGGCGCTCATTTTGGTGAGTCAGTGGTGCCCGGGCGACTATCCATACAGAGTGCAAGAATTCGTCGTCAATCTCAATCGTTGACCCCACGTCAGTGCGCAGCTGGGCGTTGAGGCGCTTGCTCGCGGATCAGTAACTTGCCGCGATGAGCCTGTGGCGGTGCGCCGACGTACCGCATTGATGCCAACGTTTGTGAACTGACTGTGCCCGTTGGGGAGTTGATTGATTTCACCTCCGCGGTCATCCCCCCGGGATCCAGGTGCGGCCTTGGCTCATCCGTCGAGCGGGTCGGTGACATCAAAGCTTCGCCATACCGCACAGCGCCGTTGAGATCCGCTAACGACGGCGGAGCGACGGGAGGGACTCACCCATCGTTGGGGACGTCGGGTAGGTCGTTGTCGTTGGGGACGTCGGGTAGGTCGTTGTCGTTGGGGACGTCGGGTAGGTCGCTGTCGTTGGGGACGTCGGGTAGGTCGCTGTCGTTGGGGACGTCGGGAAGGTCACTGTCGCTGGGCATGTCGGCTGCACTAACCATAAGAACCATCGTAGGGGCCGAGTGAACCGCACTTTGGGCTTCAACGTGCGCTGAGGCAAGCGATTCTCGACGTAAGACGCTGTTCGGTGCTTGCAGCTGAGTTACCCGGGAAGGTGGCGGACCACGGCGATCGACAGGCCCTGGCTCGTCGGCCCACTCGTCGAGGGAAAACAGCCATCGCACCCTGTCGGTCATGATGCCCGTGGCGGGGCCGTGAAAGCGCGTGCACTGCCGGTACCTGACGGCCGTGAATATCGGAAACCGTTGTGGATCAAGGTTATCGGGGCGCATCCACGCGCCCTCCCAAACCTCGGCCAGGTGCAGAGCCGCCGCGGCTTTTCTCAGCTCGTGGCGATCGGTCGCCGATCTGCGCGCAAGAGCGCGATCGGGGGGCACCTTCATGCCACGCTTGATGAGCGCCTCGCCGGTATCCCCCGACCTTACGGCGTCTTCAAGAACACGTCGTTGAGCGTGACGGTGCGCAGGTTGCGCTCGCGGATGAAGTCGACGAGTTGGGGATAGACGTGCGTGACGGGCAGGTGGTTGAGGTGCCCGATGACGATGGCCTGGGGGGTGAAGTACTGGTCGGCCATCTGCACGATGTAGTCCTCGGTGATCAACGTCGAATCCGACAGCGATCCCGACCATAACGTCGGCACCGTGTACCCGAGGTCGGCCGCGACGGCGTCGACGGCGGCGTTGCGCTTCGCGTACGGCGGGCGCCAGTACGGCTTCGCGCCGATCCCGTAGGTCTTCTTGAGGAATTCGTCGTTACGGGAGAGCTGTTGGGCGATCTGGTCTTTGGGGAGCGTCGTCAGGTCGGGGTGAGACCAGGTGTGGTTGCCGAGCTGGATCTGCCCGCTGTCGACGAGGGGACGAAGCATCTCCTTGTTCTCGGTCCAGGAGTCGTAGGTGCCGTTGACGAAGTACGTCAACCGCACACCGGTGTCCTTGGCGAACTGCGTGTACGCGCGCACCACCTCGCTGTTGACGCCGTCGTCGACCGTCAGTGCCAGCAGATCGCCCTCGCCGGGGATCTTCATCAATGCGCCGCCGCCGGGCAGCGGGATGCGGGCGTCGGGCGGTGGGGGCGGCAACAGGGCCGTCGGGGCGGCGGGGCCGGACACCGCGACGGAATCCGGCGGCACTTGGGCGAACGTCCGGGGCTGTGGGTCGACCACCAGCCGGGCGGCGCCCACGCCGGCGACAACCGACGCGGCGAGCGAACCCAGGAACTGACGGCGGTTCATCTCGGGGCGCGGGGCGGGGCGGGCTCGACGTGGATCGCGGCGCGGTGGACACCGAGCGGACCCGCGTAGGGGTCGCCCGTCATGCGGAACATCGCAACCATCAGCAGCGAACCGTACCACTAGCAGGGCGAATATGTCGGAGGCGTTACGGGTGGGTCAGCTGTGAATTTTGTTAACTAGCGTGATTCGCCGTGGTAAGGGGGCAGCGGCACCGGTTCGGCGTCGGGTGTGCCCAGCGTCGATGCCAGCCAGGGCAGCGCCGCGGTGAACGCCTGCGCGGCGAACGGCCAGTCGTGCTTGCCCGGCTGACTGACCACCGCGCAGGTGATGCCGTTGGCGCTGGCGGCGGCGCACAGCGCGTTGGCGGCGGCGTCCTGCCCTTCCGGGTTGGCAGCCGGGTCGGTGGCGGGAGCTCCCGCGGTGCTGTTGGCTTCCTCGGCCACGTCGCGCGGCTCCGACGACCCCGGGACGTCGAACCAGCCCGACAGTCCGGTGTAGCGACCATGCCGCGCGATCACGGTAAGCGGGTCGAACGCGGCCCAGGCGGTGTGGTCGCCGCCGAACAACTTGGCGATCGTCTGGTCCCTCGGGCCGACATTGGGGCTGCGGTCACCGGCGATGTCGACGAACGCGCTGAACAGCTCCGGATGCATGACGGCAAGGTCAACCGCGCAGGTGCCGCCCATCGACCATCCCGCGACGCCCCAGTTGGCGCGGTCGGCGCTGACGCCGAAGTTCGACACGACGAACGGCACGATGTCCTTGGTCAGGTGGTCGGCGGCGTTGCCCCGGCTGCCGTTGACGCACTCGGTGTCGTTGTCGAACGAACCGGTGGGATCGACGAACACCAGGACCGGGGAGAATCCGTGGTGGGCGGCGGCGAAGTTGTCGATCGCGGTGAAGGCCCCGCCGGGGCCCAGCCAGTCGCCCGGGGTGTTGAAGGCGGAGCTGATCATCATGACCGCCGGCAGCCGAGGCGGCGGATTGCTGTTGAACCACGCGGGGGGCAGATAGACCAGTTCCCGGCGGTGGGGGAAGTGCGAGGCGTTGTCGTCGATGTTCACCGGCACCACCACGCCCTTGCTGGGCCTGGTGCCGGCGACCTGCATCTCGGTGACCCGCAGCCGGTCGACCTCGTTGGGCAACGGTCCCGAGGTCAGCTGATTCCACGCGGCCAACGCGGTGGGGAAGTAGCCCACCCACCCGTTCAGGGCCAGCCCGGCACACAGCACGCACAGGGGTATGGACAGCGCCGCCAGCGCACGGCGCCACCAGCGTGCCCCCGGCCAGCCCACCAGCACCACCGCGGCGGCCAGGCCGGTCAGCGCGATCCAGACCCACAGCGCCGTCGGCGCCGGGTCGCCGGCCACGCCGATCGACGTGATGTACCAATACGCGAGCGCGGTCACCGCGACGGCCGCGATCAGGGCCACGGGCAGCACCCGCTTGAGCCAGGGTCGCGCACGCCACTGGATCGCGATGATCAGCACCAGCAACGTCAGTGCCTGCACGGCCGGCGGGAACCAGCCATGCAGCAAGGACAGTCGTCCGAAGAATTGGTCCAACGGTCGTTGCCTTTGCTGAGTCGATCGCTGCGCGGGGGCGGACCCGTGGTCATTTCGAACGCGGTGGGTCGAAGACAACTATCCCACACCAGCCCCACCCGCCCGGCCGCCGTCGCGGCGTGTGGGCGCGGCGTTCTACGCGTTCGCCACGCTGGTGAACGAGCGCAGCCGCAGGCTGTTGGCGACGACGAAAAAGCTGGAAAACGCCATCGCCGCGCCCGCCAGCATCGGATTCAGCAGGCCGAGCGCGGCGAGCGGGATGGCGGCGATGTTGTAGCCGAATGCCCAGAACAGGTTGGCCTTGATGGTGGTCAGCGTCCGCCGCGACAACCGGATGGCGTCCACGGCGGCGCGCAGGTCGCCGCGCGCCACGGTGAGGTCGGCGGCCTGGATCGCGACGTCGGTGCCGGTGCCCATGGCCACTCCGAGGTCGGCGGCCGCCAGCGCCGCGGCATCGTTGACGCCGTCGCCGACCATGGCCACGACCTTGCCTTCGGACTGCAGCCGCTTGACGGCGGCGACCTTGTCGGCGGGCATCGTGTCGGAAATGACCTCTCCGATACCGACCTGGCCGGCGATGTGGTCGGCGACGGTCCCGTTGTCACCGGTCAGCAGGATCGGGGTGAGGCCAAGCCGCTTGAACTGCCGGACCGCTTCGGCGCTGGTGGGTTTGACCGTGTCCGCGACGACCAGGACACCGCGGGCGCGGCCGTCCCAGCCGACGGCGACCGCGGTCTTGCCCTCTGCCTCGGCCCGCGCCTTGCCCGCCGACAACGCGGCGTCCAGGGGCTCACCCCGCTCGGTCAGCAGGCCGGCGCGGCCGACCACGACGCTGTGGCCGTCGACGACGCCCCGCACGCCGCTGCCCTCCAGGCTGGCGAAGCTTTCGGGTGCGGGCAGGGCGCGCAGCTCGGCCTTGGCCGCCCTGGCGATGGCCTGCGCGATGGGGTGTTCGGAGGCGTCCTCGAGAGCCCCGGCGTAACGAAGGACCGTCTGGCGGTCGGTTCCCGGCCCGCTGATCACGTCGACCAGCGTCATCTTGCCGGTGGTGACGGTGCCGGTCTTGTCGAGCACGATGGTGTCGACCAGGCGGGTGGACTCCAGCACCTCGGGCCCTTTGATCAGCAGGCCGAGCTGAGCCGCGCGGCCCGTACCGACGAGCAGGGCGGTCGGCGTGGCCAGGCCCAGCGCGCAGGGGCAGGCAATGATGAGCACCGCGACGGCCGCGGTCAGGGCCGCGGCGGGTGGGGAGCCCAGCGCGAGCCAGGCGGCGAGGGTCACCAGGGCGATGCCGATGACCACGGGGACGAACACGCCGGAGATGCGGTCGGCGAGCCGTTGCACCTCGGCCTTACCCGACTGGGCCTCCTCGACCAGCTTGGCCATGTGGGCGAGCTGGGTGTCGTCGCCGACCCGGGTGGCCCGCACGACGAGGCGGCCGCCGGCGTTGACGGTGGCGCCCGTGACGGCGTCGCCCTCGCCGACCTCGACGGGGACGGATTCGCCGGTGAGCATCGAGGCGTCCACCGCCGAGGAACCCGAGATCACGATCCCGTCGGTGGCGACCTTCTCTCCGGGCCGCACCACGAACTCGTCCCCGACCGCCAGGTGGTCCACGGGGATGCGGATCTCGGCGCCGTCGCGCAGCACCGCCACGTCCTTGGCGCCCAGCTCGAGCAGGGCGCGCAGCGCGGCGCCCGCCGTCCGCCTGGAGCGCTGTTCGAAGTACCGCCCGGCCAGGACGAACAGCGTCACTCCCGCGGCGACTTCCAGGTAGATGTTGCCCGCTCCGCCGGCGGCCCGGGCGGTGAGCTCGAAGCCGTCGCGCATGCCGGGCGCTCCCGCCGTGCCCAGGAACAGCGCATACAGCGACCACAGGAACGCCGACAACGTCCCGATCGAGACGAGGGTGTCCATGGTGGCGGCGCCGTGCCGGAGGTTGGCCCAGGCGGCGGCGTGGAAGGGACGACCGCCCCACACGACGACCGGTGCGGCCAGGACCAGCGACGCCCACTGCCAGTAGCGGAATTGCAGGCCGGGGATCATCGCCATGGCGATTACCGGGCCGGCGAGCACGCTCACGGTGATCAGGCGGACCCGAAGCGAGCCGAGCTCGGGGTCTCTGGACTTGCCGGGAACGGGTTCCTCCCGCCGCTGGGGCAGCGCGGCGGTGTATCCGGCTTGTTCGACGGCGGTGATCAACAGCTGCGGGTCATACCCCGACGGGACGGTGAGCGCGGCCTTTTCCGTGGCGTAGTTGACGGTCGCGGCGACACCGTCGAGCCTGTTCAGCTTCTTCTCGATCCGGGCGGCGCACGACGCGCACGTCATTCCCGCGATCTCCAGCTCGATATGGGTCACCGGCGTCGCGCTCATGCCACCAAGACGGCCTCGTAGCCCGCCTCGTCGACCGCGCCGAGGACCGCCGCCGCGTCGATGGGAACAGAACTCGTGATCACCAGCCTGCCGGTGTCGGCGCTGACGTCCACGCGCTCCACGCCCGGGAGGCGACCGACCTCGCCCTTGACCGCCGCCTCGCAGTGGGCGCAGCTCATCCCGTCCACGCGGTATTCGCTCGTGACCATGGTCTTCCTTCCTCGTACCCGGGCGGGGTATGCCTCGCCGCAACGCGCGCATCTCCCCGCGGTATTCCCCCGCGGGGCCGCCGGGGCAAAGGGGCGTCAGGAAAGACCCGGACCCGGCCGAGGCGACGAGGACTCCACCATTGTGCCTGGTCGACGGTGTCGAAGGCGCGGCCGGGATGGGTCCGGGCCGGGATCAGACGTAGCCAACGCCGATGTCGACGGACAGCTGGGTGGCCGTGACCAACCGGGACTGGTCGGAGGCCAGCCAGGCGACGGCGTCGGCGATGTCCTCGGGCTGCGCGATTCCCTCGGGAAGCAGCGGCTTGTGCAGGCCGCGCAGATGCGGGTAGGTGTCGGCGGCCGCCTGCAGCGCCTCGCGCATGCGACCGGTACCCATCGGCGTCGCGACCGCGCCGGGGTTGAGGCTGTTGACCCGAATGTTGTGCCGGCCCAGCTCGGCGGCGAATGCGCGCGCCATCCCGACGACGGCATGCTTGCTGGCCGTGTAGTGGATCATGAACGACTGCATGTTGATGCCGGCCGCCGACCCGATCAGGATGATCGATCCTCCGCGACCGCCGTCGATGATGTGGGGGGCGCCGGCCATCACCGTATTCCAGGTGCCGGTCACATTGGTATCGATGGTGTCGCGAAACGCCTCTGCTGTGATCTGGTCCCAGGGCGCGGGGCTGCAGATTCCGGCGTTGGCCACGATGATGTCGAGGCGGCCCAGTTCGCCGACCGCCCGATCGACGGCGCCTTTGAGGGCGTCCAGATCGCGGATGTCGACGGGCGCGGTGATGACCCGTTTGCCCTCGGCGCTGACCTGCCGCGCCGTCTCGGCCAGATCGTCGGGGGTGGGCGAATCGTAGGGGACGCTCGGCGGCAACGGCCCGGCGATGTCGACCGCGATGATGTCGGCGCCCTCGGCGGCCAGGCGTACGGCATGCGCCCGGCCCTGCCCCCGCGCGGCGCCGGTGATCAGCGCTACCTTTCCCGGCAAAGACTGGCTCATCGGTTGTCGACGTCCTTTCTGATGACCCCGGCGAAGCGTAGCGTCGAGTTCGCTTTACCAGCTCACCGGAGGGAAGCATCGTGGACGTCACCGTTGTCGACGCGGGACCGCGGCAGGTGAGCCGGTCGGTCGAGGTGGCCGCACCGGCCGCCGAGCTGTACGCGATGGCAGTCGATCCCCGGCGGCACAGCGAACTCGACGGTTCGGGGACGGTGCGTGACAACATCAAGGCGCCCGCGAAACTGGCTGTCGGGTCGAGGTTTTCGACCAAAATGAGGATGTACGGCCTGCCGTACCGCATCACCAGCACGGTGACCGCCCTGAACCCGGACGAATTGGTCGAATGGCGTCACCCGTTGGGCCACCGCTGGCGGTGGGAGTTCGAGTCGCTGTCACCGAGCCGGACACGGGTCACCGAGACGTTCGACTATCGCGACGCCGGTGCGATCAAGAACGCGCTGAACTACTACACCCTGATCGGCGCGAAGAAGGCGAACGCCGCGGGTATCGAGGCGACGCTGGCCCGGTTGCGGGATCGTTACGACGGATAAGGGCGCGAGACCTCAGCGCATGCCGAGGCGCCTCAGGTGTTCGATCATCGTGTCCACCGCAGCTTCCAGCGGCGCGGTGTCGCGACGCACCTGGCTGAGCAGCAACCCACCCTGAATGCCGGCGAGCATGGCCAATGCGACGCGCTCGATGTCCGTTCCTTCGGCCAGCTCGCCGCGTGCGGAGATTGCGACCAGGCCGTCGTGAATCATGTTCTCCCACTGGGCGAATGACCGGGCGAGCTGGGCGCGTGCGACCGGATCCGCTTCGGACAGCTCGTTGGCCATCGAGCCGATGGGGCAGCCGCCGGCGCAACCCAGGCTCTGCACCAGGTTCACCATGATGTCGCGCCAGCGGCGCAGGTCCTCGATGCTGTGAATGCGGTCGAGGCCGAGGTGCTGCACGCCGAGGACGCGGTCGGTCTGAAAGTCGATGACGGCGGCGACGAGGTCGCTCTTGTCGGCGAAGTAGTGGTACATCTGCGAGGTGCTGATGGACGCGGCTTCCTGGATGTCTTCGATGGTCGTGCGCGCGACGCCGCGCCGCAGCATCAACTCCGAAGCGGCGGCCACGATCCGCGCGCGGGTCGCGCGGCCCTTCGTGGTCAATTTCTCGTACGGGACCGGCGCCATGGAGTCCCCTTTCCGCGGAGCGACCACCGCACTCTACTCGTTTTGGAGTTGACACTCCATTTTGCGTTCCGCATGCTGACCGCAAACGTCTACGAATCGATGCCGGAAGTCGTTGTGCGCCAGGCCGGCATGCATGCGAAGGGTGAGGACCTCATGACCAGTACCGCCGACACCAATCACTCGACCATCGCCGAGCGGGTCGCGCGATTCCAGCAGGAGATGGCAGGCCAGCTGCCCCAGGACGTCGCTGACACCTTCGGTGCCGAGCAGGCGCGGCTGCGGGACGGTGGCGTGCCGTCCGGCGTCGCCGCGACCGGCACCCCTATGCCTGACGGGCAACTCCTCGACGTGCGCGGCGAACCCACCACCCTGGCCGAGAGCATCGGTGGACGCGGTGCGGTGGTCGTGCTCTACCGCGGCGCATGGTGCCCCTACTGCAACCTGACCCTGCGCGCCTACCAGGAGCACCTGGTGCCGCTGCTGGCGCAGCGTGATGTCGCGCTGGTGGCCATCAGCCCGCAAAGGCCCGACGGCTCGTTGTCGTCGCAGCAGATGAACGCGTTGAGCTTCACCGTGTTGTCCGACCCGGGCAATCAGGTAGCGGCGGGGCTGGGCGTACTCACCGCGCCGTCGGAAGACTCCCAGGCCGCGCAGCGCCGCCTGGGCCTCGAGCTCCGGGAAGCCAATGCCGACGGGACCTACGGGTTGCCGATGCCGACCGTGACGATCGTCGACCGTGCCGGGACGATCCGGTGGATCGACGTCCATCCCGATTACACCACCCGCACCGAGGTCGCCGACATCGTCGAGGCCCTGAACTGCCTCAAGTGAACCCGGGGATGCGCGAGTTCGTGCTCAGTACGTGACCGAAAGCCAGCCAAGTTCAAAACCGTTGGCGCAACGGCTGACCCGGTGCGGGCAGCTCATCAGCCGCTACGGCCTGGTCGTCGTGTTGGCATGGATCGGCTTCGGGAAGTACGTGAAAATGGAAGCTCGCGTGCTCATCGAACACAGCCCGCTGATGAGCTGGATGTACGACGTGTTCAGCGCAACCACGGTCGCGCGAGGGCTGGGCACGATGGAAATCGGTGCGGCGCTGCTCATTGCGTTGCGGCCGGTATGGCCACGCGCGTCGGCGGCCGGCAGCGCGCTGGCGGTGGTGCTGTTCTTGGGGACGCTGAGTTTCTTGTTCACCACGCCCGGGGTGGTCGCCACCCATTCCGCGGGCCTTCCCGTGCTCTCGGCGAAGCCCGGTCAATTCCTGCTCAAGGACTTGGTGCTGATCGGGGTCGCGCTGTGGACCTTGGGCGATTCGCTTGCGGCGGTGGGCGTCAGACGTGGGGCAGAACGTCATCCGTCAGCAAGTGCAGGCTTGCCCATCCCGCGTCGATCGGTAGGCCACCCATGAGGGGGTTCATCACGACCTCTCTTCTCCCGGCGCGGATCTGATCGACCAGCTGGGCGGGGGTGAGGATCTCGACATGGTTGAGCCGGCGCAGGTCCTCGATCGAGGTGGCGCCGGCTTCGTTGGGCCGCGGAACCCCCGGGCGCTTCCAGCCGCTGTACTCGGCGGCCTCGTTCATGATGAAAGCGCCGTAACAAGACCAGGCTTCGTCGGGGTCCGCGTGCAACAGCGTCACCCTGCTGCCGCTCTCGGGGTGATAGACGAAACCCGTCCTGCCGCGGTCGCGCAGCTCCCGCTCATAGACCGCTTCCACTTCGGGCATGGCCATCGGCGGCGAGAAGGGAAGTCCGAAGCGCGCCGCGCGCCGAGCCGCCGCGGCACTCATGCCGCCGACGAAGAACACCGGATGGGGACGGGTGTGCGGCTTCGGTGTGACGTGGACCAGCAGCCCGTCGTGATGGAAAGGCTCATCGCTCCACGCCTTGAGCAAAACCGTCAAGCAGCGGTCCATCAACTCCGCCCGTCGCGCCCACTCCTTGCCGGCGGCGCGATATTCCTCGGGCCGGTAACCCATGCCGGCCACGAAACTGAACCGGCCCTGGCTGATGTTGTCCAGCACGGCGATGTCCTCGGCCAACCGGATCGGTTCATAGAGCGGGACGATCAGCGCGTTGATGCTGATGCGCACGGTGCGAGTCCGTCCGGCGATGGCGGCCGCCAAAATCAGCGGTGACGGTAGCCAACTCGTGGCGGCCAGGTGATGTTCTTCCGCGCTGATGGCGGTGAGTCCACGTTGATCGGCGAACTCGGCCATGTCCAGCGCCGCCTGGTAACGGCCGGCCTGGCGCGCCGTGGGATCGGCGATGTTGGTCATGTTCAACCGCAGGGCGGTGAGCAGGCTCATCGCCGTACACCGGCCGCGCGCACGAAAAGCGTCCCCCTGACCAAGTCCTTGGCGGAGGCGAGCGTGGCCGCGTAAGCCTCCGGGCCCAGACTGGCCGCCCGCTCCGTCAGCCCGCGAGTCAGCGCGTAGATGGCGTCGACCGCGGCCCGCACCTCCGTGTCGGCGGGCAGCGCGCCTCGGGCCCGGGCGTCCCCGATGATCTCGGCGACGGTGTCGCGCAACGCTTTCAGCCCGGGGTACTCCGGTCGGCCGCGGCCCGGGTGCTCGTCGCTTTCCGCGCGGACCGCGCGATCGAATGCGGCCAGATGCGGATGCTCGCGCATCAGCCGGCTCGCCTCGTCCAGCACCGCCGCGATGCGCTCGACCACGCCGCCGGAACCCGCGGCGGCGGCTCGCAGCCGCGGCAACGCGACGTCCGTGCGCGCCGCTATCGCGGCGTTGATCAGCTCCGCCTTGTTCGGAAAGTAGTTGTAGAGGCTGGCGCTGGTGATGTTCGCAGCCCGGGCGATCTCACGGATGGTGGCGCGCGCGTACCCGAC
>NZ_LZJM01000157.1:0-29698 GCF_001667665.1 Mycobacterium sp. E342 | reverse complement strand
CTCCGTACGGCACTGGCGACGTAGGTAAAGCCAGCTGGTCAGGCACGGTACTTTACACCGGTCGGTGCCCCGCCGGATCCGCCACCGCCGGAGCCGCGCTCAACACCAGCGCCAGCCCCGTCACAGAAGCCAATCCGGCTGCGGTCAGGGCGGCAGAAAGCCTCCCTCGCGTCCAGCCCGACATATGCATCCCTCCACGCTCGAGTTCCTGACACAGTGTGGCACAGGGGGCACGCCAGCTAACAAATTCGACGCCGCGCGGCGACCTGTTATACCGGCATTTGCGCCGTTGAGCTGCCCAGCTATGAATCGCGTGAGCTTGTCGGCGCAACGTCGAACGCGTGACGGTTGGCCGCCGTGCCGACCAGCGCCAACGCCATCAAGCCGGCCGACGCGGCCAGCATGAGGACGGGGTTGCGTTCATAGAGCAGGCCGCCCGCCAGCGCGCCCGCCATGATGCCCACCTGGAACGCCGTCACGTACAGCCCCGACGCCCCGTCGGGGTCGTCGGCCCCGCTGCGCATCGCCGCGGACTGCATCATCGGCGAGACCGCGGTGGCCATCGCTCCCCAGAGCACGATCGCGGTCGTCCCGATCAGGGCCGCCGCAGCGGCGGGCCGGCCCCCCAGCGCCAGCGCGGTCAGCACGACGAACGCGGCCGTCAAACCGGCCATGCATCCGATGATCGCCCCCTTGGGCCGGCGGTCGAGGGGCCGCGCCACCAGGCCGACGGCCAGCACCCCGGCGGCGCCGTAGGCGGCCAGCACCCACGCCAGGTTCGGGCCGCGCACACCGACGACTTCCCGGATGATCTCCACGATGTAGGTGTAGGAGACGAAGTGGCCGGTCACGCCGACCATGGTGATGATGCTGACGATGATCAGCCGGCGGTTGCGGTGGTGCCGCGACCGCGGGCCGACGCACTCGAGCTGGTCCTCGGTGAGCACCATCTCCGGCAGCATCACCCGGGCCGCCACCGTGACGACGGCGGCCGCCACGGTCACGCACACCACCGCCACGCGCCAGCCCCACATCAGGCTCATGGCCGCGGTCAGCGGGCTTCCGACCACCAGGGCGAGGCTGGTTCCGACGTAGATCGACATCGTCGCGCGGCCGGCGTGGCTGGGCGGCACTAAGCGGGTGGCGATCGGGGCGATGACCGACCACAGCAGGCCGTGGGTGATCGCGCAGAGCACCCGGCCGGCGGCCAGCACCGCGAAGGTGGGCGCCACGGCCGAGATCAGCTGGGAGACGGTCAGGCAGGTCAGGCTGGCCACCAGCACCCGGCGGCGCGGCAGATGGGCGGTCCAGCGCACCAGCGGGATGGTGGTCAGGGCGGCCACCAGGGCGTACCAGGACAGCAGCGTGCCCACCACGACCAGGCTGACGTGCAGGTTGCGGGCGATGGCCGGCAGCGCGCCGACGGGGAGGATCTCGGCGGTGACATAGGTGAAGGCCGCGGCGGCCAGCACCACGAGCTGAGCCGCGATCCGTGGGGTCCACGTTCGCGCGGCGGCATTCGTTTCGGCAGTCATGGCGTCGGTGTCGGCCGGGTTACCCAATTCTTGGGTTGTCGCGCCTAATGCGATCACACTGCCTTACCGTACGGACCGCAACCGCGGCTGCCCCCGTATCAGGGCCGCAACCCGGGTCTCAACTAGGTCACCGATCAGGAACGAACGAGGCGTGCGATGGCGGCAGAGGCCTCGGCGAGCTTCTCATCGGCGTCGTCCCCGCCCTCGGCCACGGCCCGGGTGACGCAGTGGTTCAGGTGCTCGTCCAGCAAATTCAGCGCGACCGACCGCAGCGCGCTGTTGACGGCGCTGATCTGGGTGAGGACGTCGATGCAGTACTTGTCTTCCTCGATCATTCGCGCGATGCCGCGCACCTGTCCCTCGATGCGCCGCAGCCGCTTGGCGTAGTTGTCCTTCTGCTGCGAATATCCGTGCGCGTTCGTCATCCGTCCTTCACCTCTGCCCCTACGCGTGCCCATACGCGCCCGCCGCGCGTGCCGGGCCGGCGTCACCCAACCACTTTATACCCCGCCCGGGTATGACCCGCGCATTTGCCGTCGGGCCAGGTCACGCATACTTACATGATGGCTACAGCACGCGATACGACCGCAGTCACCGACATCAAACCCCGCAGTCGTGACGTCACCGACGGCCTGGAGAAGGCCGCCGCCCGCGGCATGTTGCGGGCGGTAGGCATGGGTGACGAGGACTTCGCCAAGCCGCAGATCGGGGTCGCGTCGTCGTGGAACGAGATCACGCCGTGCAACCTCTCGCTGGACCGGCTCGCCAAGGCGGTCAAGGAGGGCGTCTTCGCGGCCGGCGGTTTCCCGCTGGAGTTCGGCACCATCTCGGTGTCCGACGGCATCTCGATGGGCCATGAGGGCATGCACTTCTCGCTGGTGTCGCGCGAGGTGATCGCCGACAGCGTCGAGACCGTGATGCAGGCCGAGCGCCTCGACGGCTCGGTGCTGCTGGCCGGTTGCGACAAGTCCCTGCCCGGGATGCTGATGGCCGCGGCGCGCCTGGACCTGGCGGCGGTCTTCCTGTACGCGGGGTCCATCCTGCCCGGACGGGCCAAGCTGTCCGACGGGACCGAGCGCGAGGTCACCATCATCGACGCGTTCGAGGCCGTGGGCGCGTGCGCGCGCGGCTTGATGCCCCGCGAGGACGTCGACGCCATCGAGCGCGCGATCTGCCCCAGTGAGGGCGCGTGCGGCGGCATGTACACCGCCAACACGATGGCCAGCGCCGCGGAGGCGCTGGGCATGTCGTTGCCCGGCAGCGCGGCGCCCCCGGCCACCGACTACCGCCGCGACGGGTTCGCCCGCCGCAGCGGCGCCGCCGTTGTCGAACTGCTGCGGCGCGGCATCACCGCCCGCGACATCCTCACCAAGGAGGCGTTCGAGAACGCGATCGCGGTGGTGATGGCGTTCGGCGGCTCGACCAACGCCGTGCTGCACCTGCTGGCGATCGCGCACGAGGCCGAGGTCGCGCTGACGCTCGACGACTTCAGCCGGATCGGGTCGAAGGTTCCGCACCTGGCCGACGTCAAACCGTTCGGCCGCCACGTCATGTCCCACGTCGACCAGATCGGCGGTGTGCCGGTGGCGATGAAGGCGCTGCTGGACGCGGGCCTGCTGCACGGGGATTGCCTGACGGTGACGGGACAAACCGTGGCCGAGAACCTGGCCGCGATCGACCCCCCCGACCCGGACGGCAAGGTGCTGCGGGCGCTGGACAATCCGATTCACCCCACCGGCGGCATCACGATTCTGCGCGGGTCGCTGGCGCCCGAGGGCGCGGTGGTCAAGTCGGCCGGCTTCGACTCTGACGTGTTCGAGGGCACGGCAAGGGTTTTCGACGGCGAGCGGGCCGCGCTGGACGCCCTCGAGGACGGGACGATCACCAAGGGCGACGCCGTGGTGATCCGTTACGAGGGCCCCAAGGGGGGTCCGGGAATGCGCGAGATGCTCGCCATCACCGGCGCCATCAAGGGCGCCGGTCTGGGCAAGGACGTGCTGCTGCTGACCGACGGCCGCTTCTCCGGCGGGACGACCGGCCTGTGCGTGGGACACATCGCGCCCGAGGCGGTCGACGCCGGGCCGATCGCGTTCCTGCGCGACGGCGACCCGATCCGCCTGGACGTCGCGAACCGGGTGCTCGACGTGCTGGTCGACCCGGCCGAATTCGATTCCCGGCGAGAGGGTTTCACCCCGCCACCGGCGCGCTATAAGACCGGCGTACTGGCCAAGTACGTCAAGTTGGTGAGCACGGCGGCGAACGGTGCGGTCTGCGGATAGCCCCGATCGCCGCCTGGCTCAACGGGTTTGGATGCTATGCGTGGGCGGCCGCCGCGCGCGTGCGCCTGCCGAAGTAGGCGGCGTTGAGGCCCAGCACCGTCAGCAACGCACCTGCGACGACGTTCGACCACAACATGCCGGCGGTCAGCGCGACGTCCCGCAGGATCCACGGCGAGACGATGGCCCACACACCGAGCACCGGCATCGTCCAGGTCAGGCCGTGCGCGCGGTCGAGGGCCGTTGCGAACCCGTACGCCAGGAACGCGGCCGCGATCCCGACGATCAGGTCCGACGTGGCCAGCGATGCCGTCGCGCCGAAGCCCACCATCCACGGTGACGCAGCCACGTACAGGCCCGTCAGCAGCGCCAGCCCGAAGGTGACGTGCGCACTCATCGACTCGGCGGCGCGGTCGTAGCTCGCCCGCAGAGCCAACAAATCCGGGTGGTAATCGATTGATGAATGGACTGTACTCATTTTGTGACCTTTCTGTTATGCAGCAAGCCTTTTGAGCCGGCTGCACCCATCCATCTGCCGTCAAGATTACGCCCGGCCACCGCTCGCCAGCAACGAAATCCGCGCCGGCCGCAGCCGGCCGACCAGGCGGAATTGACCGGCCGCGTAACGTCGTGAGTCATGGACATCGCCGACCGCCTGCGGCTTGACGTTCCGGTGGCGCAGGCCGGTATGGGCGGTGGGCTGGCGGGTGCGGCGCTGGCGGCCGCGGTCGCCGAGGCGGGCGGCCTGGGCACCCTGGGCCTGGCCACGCCTCGCCAGTTGCGCGCGGCCATCGACGAGGTCCGCGAACAGGCCCCCGGCCGCGCGGTCGCGGTGAACCTATTGATGCCCTTCGTTCACCGCGCGCACGTTGCGGTCTGTGTCAAGACCGGCGTCGACGTGGTCGTGCTGGCGTTCGGCGAAAAGCGGGGGCTCGTCGCGCACCTTCGCGATGCCGGCATCTTCGTGTTCGTGATGGTCGGCACCGCGGCGCAGGCGAGCGCCGCGATCGGTTGGGGCGCTGACGGTTTGATCGCTCAGGGCCGCGAGGCCGGTGGCCACCTCGTCGGGACCATGCCGGCATTGCAGTTTCTGCCACGGGCGCTCGCGGTGGCCGGCCGCCGCCCCGTCCTTCTCGCCGGCGGCATCGCCACCCGCGCCGACACCGCGGCCGCCCTGGCCGCGGGCGCGGGTGGGGTGGTCGCGGGTACGCGGTTCCTCATGACGCACGAGGCCAACGCCAACCGGGAATACCAGCGGCGGGTGGCCGACGCGGACAAGACAATCGAGACCAACCTTTTCGGCCTGAGCTGGCCGCTGCGTCATCGCGTCGTGCCCAACGCCGCAACGCGACGCTGGTGCCGCGACGACGGCTGGGCGAAGGCCTTACCGGCGGCCATCAACTCGGCCAGCCGCCCCCTGACCGCGCTGGGCTACTTCGACGCCGGCGCCTTGATGCGCCTGCAGTCGCCGACCCGGCCATTGCTCACGCCGCTCGCGCCGCTCGCCACGATGCCGGATGCATGGGTGGACCGTTCGGCGCTGTACGCCGGTGACACCGCGCTTCGCATCGGCGAACTCACCTCCGCCGCACAGGCGGTCGCCGAGCTCAGCCCGCGTTAGCGCACCAACGCCAGCGCGAAGCCGTCCCAGCGCTTGGCTCCGACCGTCTGGATCACCGCCGTGTCCAGCCGCGGGTGCTCACCCATCAGCTGCAACGTCTGGCGCACCGCGTCCGCCTGGGCGTTGCGTTGCGGCTCGAGGATCTGGCCCTCCCGAATCACGTTGTCGGCCACGATGAGTGCGCCGGGGCGGGCCAGCCGGACCGCCCAGTCCAGGTACGCGACGTAGTTCTCCTTGTCGGCGTCGATGAACACCAAGTCGAAGGGGGCGCCGTCCAGCGTCGGCAACGTGTCCAGGGCGGCACCGACGATCACGTCCACCCGCTCGGCGAGGCCCGCCCGGTGCAGGTTGGCGCGGGCAACCTCGGCGTGCCTGGGCTCGTATTCCAGGGTCACCACCCGGCCCTGCGGGCCGGCGCCGCGGGCCAGCCAGATGGTGCTGTAGCCGCCCAGCGTGCCGATCTCGAGGATGCGGTGCGCCTGGATGGCACCGGCCAACAGGCTCAGAAACTTGCCCTGCTGGGCCGACACGGCGATCTGCGGCAGGCCGGCCGCGTCGCTGACCTGCACCGCCGCGCTCAGGGCCGGGTCGTCGCCGACCACGGTGTCGTTGAGGAAGTCGTCGACGTCTTGGGGGGTTGGTTTCTGGGTCATGCGACAACGCTAGCCGGGCGGGAGCCAGCGGATCGATCGGTATCGGAGCGGTCACGACCATTTACCCGATACCCATGGGGGGTATATAGTGAGCGGCGTGGTCGATTACAGCCGCAGAAGTCCACGACAAGGAAAAGGTGAGTGAAATGGCAAATTACGAAGCAGGCACCGAGCTGACCTGTGGCCACGAGGGCTGCGGGTGTCGCGTTCGCATCGAGGTCCCCTGCCACTGCTCCGGTTCGGGTGAGCCGTACCGCTGCACCTGCGGCGACGAGCTGACGCCGGTCAAGTAGTCCGCGCGCCGGTCGTCCGTTCGGGCGCGGATCCTTCCGCTTGAGCGTCGAGTGTGCGTCCGGGGTGGCGACACGCCGGGGAACCCCACCCTGAGCGCACAACCAAAGCCCTGCACGCACACTCAACGGCGGCCGCGGATCAGCGCCCGAACGTACGGCCGGCGAGCTCGGCCGTCGCCTCCAGCCGCGGGGTGACCGCCGAAGCGCTCACCGCCACCCGGTGAGCGCCCGCGGTGATGCGCCAGCCACCCACGCCGCGGTCGTAGCGCGCAACCAGGCGCGGGTCCGCCTCGATGGTGACCCGGCGGGCGGCGCCCGGCTCGAGCTCGACCCGCTCGAACCCCAGCAGCCGCAGGCATCGCCCGCCCGGCGCCGCGGTCAGGTAGAGCTGCGGGACGTCGGCGCCCGCGCGTTCACCGATGTTGACGACGGTGAAACTGGCGGTGAGCGTGTTCCCGCCGGCCACCACCAGCTCGCGGTAGTCGAAGTCGGTGTACGACAACCCGTGACCGAACGCGAACATCGGGGCCTCGCCGGTGGCGGCGAACCAGCGGTAGCCCACGTCCGATCCCTCGGCGTAGTCGATCGTGGTCGGCTCTCCCCATTCGGCGCCCACCCCCGGCAGCTCGGGGCGCGGCGTCTGTCCCAGGTCCACCGGAAACGTAATCGGCAACCGGCCCGACGGGTTGGCCTGGCCGGCAAGGATTTCCGCGATCGCCCGGCCGCCGGCCTGCCCCGGATACCAGGCTTGGACAATCGCCTGCACCGAGTCCCGCCAGGGCATGGTCACCGGGTTGCCGGTCTCGAGCACCACCACGGTGTTGGGGTTGGCGGCGGCCACGGCGGTGATCAATGCGTCCTGTCCCCACGGCAGCGTCAGGTCGGGAATGTCGAACCCCTCCCCTTCGGCGCGGACGGCGAACACGAGCGCGATGTCGGCGTTGCGCGCCGCCAGCGCCGCCTCCGCCGGGTTGATACCGGGATCGAAATCGATTCGGGCGTGCGGGAATTGCTTGCGCAGCTCGTCCAGCGGGCTTGACGGCAGCAGGTGCAGCTTACGCAGGCCGGCCTCCAATCCCGAGCCGCCGATCGGTATCACGGCCGCGAAGCCGCCCGGCGGGACGACGGCACTCGACCCGTAGCCGGCAGGCACCCCGACGTGTGCATATCCGCCGATGACGGCGATCCGGGCAGCCGAGTCCGGCGCCAAGGGCAGCAGCCCGCGGTTGGTCAACAGCACGATCCCCTGCCGGGCGATCCGCAACGCGATCTCGTGATGCGCGGCCGGGTCCGGTGCGGGCGCGGCTTCGGCCCGGTCGACGCCGACCGCGAACATCGATCGCAGAATCCGCCGGACCATGTCCGAGAGCCGTTCGCCGGTCAGCCGGCCGTCGGCATGGGCGGCACGCAGGGGCGCACCGAATGCCTCGGCCTGCCACAGCAGCGCGTCGAGTTGCGCCCCGCATTCTTGGTCGAGCCCGCCCAGCGCGCATTCCCAGGACGGCGTGGCCCCCCAGTCGGACATCACCCAGCCGCGGTACCCCCAGGCGCCCTTGAGCACCTGTTTGACCAGCACGTCGTTGGCGGCGGCATAGGTGCCGTTGACTTTGTTGTAGGCGGTCATCACGGCGCCCGGCCGCGAACGCTCGATGGCCAGTTCGAAGGCCAGCAGGTCGGATTCGCGATGGGCACCGGGATCGATGACCGCGTCCAAGAAGTGCCGGTTGGTCTCGTTGCAGTTCAGGGAGTAGTGCTTGACCGTCGAGATGACCTGCTGTCGCTGGATCCCGTCGACCGATTCCGCGGCCATCGTCGCGGTCAAAAGCGGGTCCTCGGACAGGTATTCGAAGTTGCGCCCGTTGCGCGGGTCGCGCACGAGGTTCATGGCGCCGGCGAGCTGCACGTTGAACCCGCGGCTGCGGGCCTCCCGGCCGATCAGCTCGCCCGCGGCGCGCGCGAGGGACGGGTCGAAGCTGGCGGCCAGCGCCAGCCCGGCGGGCAGCGCGGTCGCGGTGTCGCCCGGTCGGTAGCCGGGGTTGGTCACGCCGAGGCCGGCGTCGCTCATCAGCAACGCGGGGACGCCGAGCCGGGGCACGCCGGGGACGTAGCCCGCGCTCATCGGGACGTCCGGCGGGATGCGGCCGTCGCGCACCGGCCACATCTCCCCCGCGCCCATCACACCGACCAGCAGCGCGAATCGCTCGTCGTCGGTCAGCCGGGCTTCGACGTCGCGCGCCCGGGCGTCGGCGTCGTCGCCGAACGAGCTCACCGCACACCCTCTTTGCCGTAGACCACGCGCAGCACGTGCCCGAGCTCGGGGCCCATCACCAGCTCCGCCAGCTCGCCGAAGGTCGCGACGAACTCCGGCCCGTGCGGCGGCTCGGCCCGGCACAGATGGTGCGCGACTTCGTGGAGCACCACCAGCTCGCGCAGCGCCCAGTCGGCGGTGTCGCGGTCGGGCACCGCGATTACGCCTGCGCCGTCGCGGTATTCGTAATGGGCCGCCGTCGCGGCCCGCCGTGGTCGTACCCGCAGCGGCGGGACCGAGGGCCACCGCCGGCGCACCGCCGGCAACGCGAGCACGTCGTCAACATAGCGCTGCACGGCCGAAACGGAGCCGAATCGCGCCTCCGGCGGCAGGGTGAGCTGCGCTCCGAAGAAGTCCACGGCGCGCGACCCGTGCTCGGCGGCACGGTCGAACAGCATCCGGACGAACTCCTCGGCCGCGTACACCTTCGCTCGCTGGGAGTCCCGCGTGGCCGACGGCCCCGGGCTCACCGGCCCAGCGGGGTGCGCGCGCCGGGCAGTTCGGGGCTGTTGCCCAGCCGCGCCCGTCGGCCCGCACGGTCACCCGCGCGCCGCGCCGCCGAGGAGTAGCCCGCCGTCGCCCGAGTGACCTGATAGGTGCCGCGCGCCTTCGAAGCGCCCCGGTAATAGTCGTGCAGCTCGACATCCTTGTCCCGCAACGCAATAGCGGTACCGGGTGGGCGCCTGCGATCCTTGGCGGCCTCACGCCGGGCCTCGTCGCGGGCCTCCGCCAGCCGCTGGCCCACGCGTGCCCCAAAGGCCAGCTGAAAGTTCAGCCGCGCGGTGATGGTCGGTGTGGGCCGGTGCGCGCCCGACGCGAGGTAGACGTCCGACGCCCGCACCATCTGGACGACCAGGCTGGCGTACAGCGCGTGGGTGGCGTCGATGTCCTCGGCAAACCCATAGGCGTACACGAACGTCGAGTTGGACGCCACGTCGCAGCGCACGTCGTTCGCACGAGCGATCAGAACGAACAGCTGCACATACGTGCGCAGGCCCTTGGTGCCCGCGTTTCCGATGGTGATGGTGCGCTGCGTCGGGGCCTGGGCCGGCGAGCGGGTGGCCGCATGGGACCGCGCCACCGCCAGGTCGATGGAGGACGCCGTGGCCAGCCGCTGCGCGGCGCTCATGAAGGCGTCCGCCTCGTGCGGGTTGTCCGTGCCCTCGGCCTGACGCAACAGTGCGGCGATGCGGGCCAGCATTTTGTCGTCCGTCATGTGCGCCAAACTACTCAAGCCTTACGACAGCTTCGCCTCAGAGCCGCGCGGTGATCCACGAGACGACGTCGTCCAGCACCTGCTCGCGCTCCGGCTCGTTGAAGACCTCGTGGTAAAGGCCCGGGTAGACCTTCAGTTCGACGTCCGTCGACCCCACGCACTCGACCAGGCGCCGGCTGCCCGCGACGGGGATCAGGCGGTCCTCGGAGCCGTGCACCACCAGCAGCGGCGCGGTCAGCGCCGGCGCGCGCTGCGGCATGGTCTCGCCGACCTGGAACAGGACCCGGCCGATGCCGGCCGGGACCTTGCCGTGGTAGACCAGCGGGTCGCTCTTGTAGGACGCCACCACCTCGGGGTCCCGGGAAATGGCGTCGACGTCCAGTTCCTGCACCGGCAGCCCGGGCACCACCGCGCCGAGCACCCGGGCGGCCAGGACCATCAGCGGCGACACCTGATCCTGGGCCGCCACGGCAGGCCCCGAAAGCACCATCAGGTCGTAGTTGTCGGGGCGCTCGACGCCGTAGGCGAACACGATGGCGCCACCCATGCTGTGCCCGAGCACGACGCACTTCAGGCCCGGATGCTCGCGGGTGGCGATGCGGACGAGGCTGTCGAAGTCAGCGGTGTACTCGGAGATGTCCCGCACCAGCACCCGCTTGCCGCCCGAGCGGCCGTGCCCACGGTGATCCAGCGCGTAAGTGACCAGGCTCGCCGCACCGAAACACCGTGCGACGTGGTCATAGCGGCGGGCATACTCGCCGAGGCCGTGGGAGAGGACGACCACCGCCCGCGGCGCCGTGTCGGGAGTCCAGACGTCGTAAACGATGCGCACGCCGCCGAATCCGTCGAAGTTCCGTTCGTCGCGGTTCACCGCACAGTCCTAGTCATTAGGGGCAGCGTAATGGCTCCCGGCGCAGGTCGCCCCGCCAGACACTGTCGTAGGCTCTCCCATTGTGGGGCTGCTTGCGCAAAACGCCGCCGACTCAGAACTCGTCCCCGCGGCGGGCGGGGATTTCTCGGCACACGCCGAGCCGTACCGTCGTGAGCTGCTGGCGCACTGTTACCGGATGACCGGGTCGTTGCACGACGCGGAGGATCTGGTTCAGGAGACGTTGCTGCGGGCGTGGAAGGCCTACGACCGCTTCGAAGGCAAGTCCTCGATGCGGACGTGGCTGCATCGCATCGCCACCAACACCTGCCTGACCGCGCTGGAGGGGCGGCAACGCCGGCCGCTGCCGACCGGCCTGGGCGCACCCAGCTCCGACCCGACCGCCGAGCTCCACGAGCGCCGCGAGGTGCCCTGGCTGGAGCCGCTGCCGGACCTGGCCAACGACCCGGCCGACCCGTCGGTCATCGTCGGGTCCCGCGAGTCGGTGCGGTTGGCTTTCGTCGCTGCGCTGCAACACCTTTCACCCCGGCAGCGGGCTGTGCTGTTGCTGCGCGAAGTGCTGCAGTGGAGGGCGGCCGAAGTCGCCGAGGCGGTCGGCACCACGACGACCGCTGTCAATAGCCTGCTGCAGCGGGCCCGATCCCAGCTGGGCGCGGTCGGGCCCAGCTCCGGCGATCGGTTGGCGGCGCCGGATTCCCCGGAAACACAGGACCTGTTGGCCCGCTACATCGCCGCCTTCGAGACCTACGACATCGACGGCCTGGTGGAGCTGTTCACCGCCGAGGCGATCTGGGAGATGCCGCCGTACGCCGGCTGGTACCGCGGCGCGGGGGACATCATCACGCTCATTCACCAGCAATGCCCCGCCGAGTCCCCCGGCGACATGCGGCTGCTGCCGCTGGTCGCCAACGGCCAGCCCGGCGCCGCCATGTACATGCGTGCCGGCGAAATCCACGTGCCCTTCCAGTTGCACGTGCTCGACGTGCGGGGTGACCGGGTGTCGCACGTGGTGGCGTTCCTCGACGAGGCGTTGTTCGCGAAGTTCGGGCTGCCCGGTTCGCTGTGACGGATTCGCCCGAGATCACACCCGCGCCCGGGCGGCCGCGCCTGTTGTTGGGCTCTTACGCCCTCGCCGACGTGGGCTATTCGGCGAGGGAGTTCTTCCTGTCCGGGACGGCCACGTCCTACGCGCCCACGGTCCGGCTCGGGCCCGACGGGCGGTGGAACGTGTCCCCCTCGGGCACAGCGGATTACACCACCCGTGTGGTGGCGCTGACGCCGACGGATCCGGCGCGGTTCAACGGCACGGCACTGGTGGAGTGGCTCAACGTGAGCGGCGGCATCGACGCGCCCGCGGTGTGGATGATGGGGCACCGGGAAATCGTGCGCGCGGGTTACGCGTACCTCGCGGTCTCGGCGCAGAAGGTGGGCGTCGACGGCGGCGCGAGCCTGCTCGGCGTGGACATGTCGCTGAAAAGCCAGGACCCGGCCCGCTACGCGCCGCTGCACCACCCCGGCGACGCCTTCGCCTACGACATCTTCTCCCAGGCCGGCGGACTCGTCCAAACCGCCGGGGAAACCGGCGTTTTGGGTGAGCTGCGCGCCCAACGCGTGATCGCGCTGGGCGAGTCGCAGTCGGCGATGTTCCTGACCACCTACGTCAACGCCGTCGACCCGCTGGCCGAGACGTACGACGGGTTTTTGGTGCATTCCCGATTCGGCCCCGCGGCCCAGCTCGACGGGGCGTCCATCTTCGACGACGCCGGCGCACCGCAGGCCGTCGCGTTCCGCTCGGACCTGCGGGTGCCGGTGCTGACGCTCATCACCGAGACCGACCTCTTCGGTGGCGCCCGGGAGGGCTACTACTTCGCGCGGCAGCCCGACAACCCATGGCTGCGGGTCTGGGAGATTCCCGGGGCCGCGCACGCCGACAACTACACCATCCAGGTGGCACCCATCGACAGCGGCTCGGCACCGCTCGCGGACATCGTCGCCGCATACGCGCCCACGAACACGCTGATGGGCCAGCACCTTTCGCATCACATCAACTTCGCCCCGCAACACCACTACGTGGTGCAGGCGGCGCTCGCCGCGCTGAACGCGTGGGTGTGCGGTGGCCCGCCCGCGCCCGGTGCGGCGCCCATGCGGGTGCGCGACGCCTTTGGGCCGCAACCCGTCCCGGACGCCCACGGCCTGGCGCAGGGCGGCGTCAGAACGCCGTGGGTGGACGTACCGGTCGCGCGAACCTCGGGACTCGGCGGCGACGAGGGCGTCATGGCCGCGTTGTTCGGCTCCGGCGAACTCTTCGACGCCGACACATTGCGCCGGCTCTACCCGGGCGGCGTCCCCGAGTACCTGGAACGGTTCGCCGCCGCGCTCGACGCGTCGATCCGATCGGGCTTCATCCTGGCGGCCGACCGCGCCGAGATCCTCGAACTGGCCGCCGCGGCCTATCCCGGCGACCGGCCTTAGAACAGCCGGCTGTCCGGCGGCGGCCCCGGCACCGGGCGGACCAACCCGGCCCCGGTGACCAGCGGGAGGTCCAGCGCCGAGAGCAGCCCGGGCGGGGCCGCGCACACCGCCGGGATGGCGTTGACCATCCGCGACGCCCCCGCAATGCGCGCACCCAGGTCGTGGTCGTGGTCTTCGGCCATCTCGAATTCGCAGCGCATGGTCGGCGATCCCTCGATCTCCACCCGGTAGAGGCCGCGGCCGGTGGCCTGCCCGTAGCCGAGGTCCTTCGGCGGGATCGAAATGTGGGGCTGCGGCCAGTTCGGGGCGATGTCGTCGCGCATCCGGGTCACGTGGTCGAGGACGAAAGTCGGCTTGCCGCCCACGTATCCGGTCAGCGTGGAGCGCATGGCCGCGATCGTGCCGGCGGCGATGTGGCCGGTGGGGGTGTCGAACGCCTCGGTGGCGGGAATGCGTTCGTTGCTCTCCTCGATGTCGTCGATCGTGACACCCAGGCCGGCCGCGAGCTGATGTAAGACAGGGCCCCAGCCGAAGGTGAACATTCCGGGCTGGGCGGCGAACGCCTGGTATTCCGGCGGCTGGCCGAACCCGAGGATCTCGTACACGGCGGCCCGGTCCGGGTAGGTGGCGTAGTTGAACATCTCGGTCACCCGCACCGAGTCGATGGTCCGCGCGACGCCGGTGAGCACCAGCGGCAGAACGTCATTGGCGAAACCCGAGTCGATGCCGGTGGTGAAGAACGACACCCGGCCGTCCAGCGCGGCCCGCCGCAGCGGATCGGTGAACACCGCGCCCGCCGGACCCAAGCCGTCCGGAAACACCAGCGGCACCACCGAACACGACACCACGTTCTTTCCGGCCCGCAGGATCGAGACCATGTCCGCGACCGCCTCCAGGGGCCGCAGGTTGGCACCGGCGGCATACACCACCGCGTCGGCGTCGCCGGCGAGCAGCGCCGCCTGATCCTGGGTGGCAACCACCCCGACCGGCGCTGTTCCGCAGAGCTCCCCGGCGTCGCGGCCCGCCTTGGTGTCGCTGTGCACGACGAGGTCGACCAGCTCCAACTCCGGGTGGTCGATCACGCCGCGTAAGGCGATCACTCCCATGGAACCCGGCCCCCACACTCCCACCTTGATCACGACGGATCGTCTCCTAATATTAGGACGGTTATCCTTGCATTTTGGACGGATCGTAGGGAGGTGGACATCAGCACGTCAACCGCCAAATCACCGCCGACCGCGCGGGTGATGGATGTGCTTGCCGCTCTTGCGGATTCGCCTGCCGGGCTGACATCCGCCGAGGCGGCCAAGCGCTGCGCGATCAGCACCTCCACCTGCGCCCTTGTCCTCGCCGAACTGGAGGGCCGCGCCTGGGTGGCGCGCCGCGAAGATCGCCGCTACGTCCTGGGCAGTGGCCTGTTCGGCCTGGTGCACGGGCTGCGCCTGCAGTTCCCGCTGCTCGACCGCGGTCGCGAAGCGCTGCGATTCCTGCACGAGACGCTCGGCGCGGGCTGCTCGATGTCGAAAATCGGCGGGCGGCACCTGACCACCGTGGACGCGGTCGGTCACGGCACCGACGGCGGGCAGGCCGTCGGTCAGCGCTTCCCCATCGATCCGCCGTTCGGCCTGGTCGCAATGGCCTGGCGCGACGACGAATGCGTCAACGCCTGGCTGCACCGGGTGACGCCACGGCTGACCCGGACGGAGATCGCGGAACACCAGCGGGTGCTCGCCGACATCCGGGCCCGCGGGTACGGCGCGTGGCGGTTCGACGACACCCACCAGTCATTGCACCACCGGCTGACCGACCTGCTCGCCTCGCTGGAGCCGACGGCCCAGGTCACCCGCCAGCTCACCACGCTGATGACCATGGTGACGCTGCAGTCGGTCACCGATGTGCTCGAAACCTACTTGGCTGCAGCTGAATTCGTGGTGTTGCCGATCTTCGCCCACGATGGCCAGCCGGAGTACCAGATCGAGATCCACCTGGGCCGCTCCACCGGACTGGCCCTGCCCGAACTCGACGCCGCATTGCGGCACGCCCAGGGGCTGCTCGCCGCGACAGTGGCCTGATGACCCGATTACAGTGAGCACATGTCTGCCCACGCGCACGTTCGGCGCGCGGCCGAGCGGGCCGTCACCACGACACCGTGGCTGACCTCCCGGCACTCGTTCTCGTTCGGCGATCACTACGATCCGGACAACACCCATCACGGGCTGCTGCTGGTCAACAACGACGACATCGTCGCGCCCGGAACCGGATTCGGCACGCATCCGCACCGGGACATGGAGATCGTGACCTGGGTCCTGCGGGGCCAACTGGCGCATGAGGACTCCATCGGTAATCGCGGCGTGATCTATCCCGGCCTGGCCCAGCGCATGTCGGCGGGCAGCGGAATCCTGCATTCGGAGAAGAACGAGTCAACCACGGAGCCAGTACATTTCGTGCAGATGTGGGTGGTACCCGACCAGGCCGGCATCACCCCGGCCTATGAACACCACGAGATCGGGGCGGACGCCCTGGAGGGCGCACTGGTGACGATCGCCTCGGGCATCCCCGGCCGGCCCGGAGCCATCGCCCTGCACAACCGCAACGCCGCGCTGCACGCCACGCGGTTACCCGCCGGCGCCGCGGCGACCCTTCCGCACGCGCCCTACCTGCACCTGTTCGTCGCGCGCGGCGCGGCCACGTGCGAAGGCGTCGGCGAACTGCGGGAGGGTGACGCCGTCCGGTTCACCGACTCCGGCGGCCGGCTTGTCACCGCGATCGAACCGTCGGAGCTGCTGGTCTGGGAGATGCACGCGGAGCTGGGCGCCCCGAGCCCATAGAGTGGGCGTGACAGACAGGAGCCGGCATGTCTCAATCGCGGCCGCAGCACGCGGCGCCCAACCCCGACCGGAGCATCAAGGCGGTCCGCACGGTGCGGTTCTGGGCCGCGCCGCTGGTCATCACGCTGGCCCTGATGTCGGCGCTGTGCGCGCTCTACCTCGGCGGCATCTTGAACCCGATGACCAACCTGCGGCACTTCCCCATCGCCGTGGTGAACGAGGACGCCGGGCCGGCGGGGGCGGAGCTGACGGGTCGATTGGTCAACGGCCTGGACAAGAACAAGTTCGACGTCCGCGTGCTCGCCCGCGACGCGGCCAAGCATCAGCTGGAGACGGGACACGTATACGGTTCGGTGCTGATACCGCCGAGCTTCTCGTCGAAGCTACGGGATCTGGGCGCCAGCGCGGTGCTTCCCGGTCCTGCGGAGCGGCCGGTGATCACGATTTCGACGAACCCGCGGGCCGGCACGCTGGGCGCCAGCATCGCCGGCCAGACCCTGAACATGGCGATGGGCGTGGCCAATGGCGAAGTGGGCGAACGACTTCTCGCGCAGGTCAAGGCGCAGACCGGCGGCGCCCCGCTCGCCGGGGCCGCCGAAGAGGGCCTGTCCACTCCGATCGAGATCGAATCGACCGTGTACAACCCGCTGCCCAACGGCACCGGTAACGGGCTGTCCGCCTTCTATTACGCCCTCTTGCTACTGCTCGCGGGGTTCACCGGCAGCATCGTGGTCAGCACCCTGGTCGACGCCCTGCTCGGTTACGTACCAGCCGAATTCGGGCCGGTGTACCGCTTCGCCGAACAGGTCAGGATCTCGCGCTTCCAGACGCTGCTACTCAAGTGGGCCATCATGGTGTTGCTCGGGCTGCTCACCTCGGCGGTGTATCTGGCGATCGCCCACGGGCTGGGCATGCCCATCGGTCTCGGCTGGCAGCTCTGGGCCTACGGGATGTTCGCGATCGCCGCAGTGGGCATCACCTCCAGTTCGCTGCTCTCGGTGCTGGGCACCGGCGGCCTGCTGGTCAGCATGCTCATCTTCGTGATCCTGGGGCTGCCGTCGGCCGGTGCCACCGTGCCGCTGGAGGCCACGCCGCCCTTCTTCCGCTGGCTGGCCGAATTCGAGCCCATGCACCAGGTCTTCCTGGGCACCCGGTCGCTGCTGTACTTCCACGGGCGCGCGGACACCGGGATATCGCAGGCGCTGGTCATGACCTCGATCGGCCTCGTCATCGGACTGCTCCTGGGCGGCGTCGTCACCCACCTCTACGACCGCAAGGGCTACCACCGGATCGCGGGGGCGGTCGAGATGGCGATCGCCATGGAACACCAGGCGCGCCAGGGCAAGCACGAGCGCGCGGCTGAGCCCGAGCCCGAGCCCGAAACCTCAAGCGAGCAAACGTAATTCGAACGTCGCCCAAGCGTCATCCGCCCGTGACTTAGATTGACAGTGTGACGGATGTGACTGATGATGTTGATGTTGCATCCAGGTCCGGGTGGAAAGGGCGATCGTGCTGACCCGACGCGCCAGCTTGCGCCGGCTGGTTGCCGGCTGCACCGCCGTGGTCGCGTGCGTCGCCCTCGCGAACAGCACCGGACAGCCGGTGGCGCGCGCCGCCGACGGCCGTGACCTGCTGGCCAACGCCATCGACACCACCAAGGGGTCCTACCTGGTCTACAACTTCGGACCGGGTCACCCGGCGCCGATGCTCAACGCCGGCGGCAGCTGGTATGAGATGAACAACGGCGGCCACCTGATGATCATCAAGAACGCTGCCGGACGACTGTCGCCCCACCTGCTGGTCGACACCCACCAAGGGGATCAGGCGCGCTGCGAAAGCAATCCCGGCGCCCGCACCGCCGAGGGGCTGTGGCAGGCGTCGGAACTCTATGCGCCGCTGCAGGCGTGGCAGCGGATGGGCCAGCCGACGATCGCGATCAACGCCAACTTCTTCGACGTGCGCGGACAGAAGGGCGGCTCGTGGCGGCAGACCGGCTGCAGCTCACCGCTGGGCGCCTTCGTGGACAACACCCACGGCCAGGGCCGCGCCAACCAGGCCGTCACCGGCACCGTCGCCTACCCCGGCAAGCAAGGCCTCTCGGGTGGCGGCGAGAGCTGGAGCGCCCTGACGACGATGATCCTGCCGTCCGGCGGGGCGCCGTACGTGGTGTGGCCGAGGACCAAGAACGACTACGACTCGGCCACTCCCGTGGTCGCCGACCTGCTGAACAAGAACGAGCGGTTCGTCGCGGTGTCCGGGATCGGGCTGCTGGCACCGGGCCAGAGTCAGCAGCTGCACGACGGAGGACCCAGCGCCGCGCGAACGGCTCTGGCGTACTCGAGGCAGAAAGACGAGATGTACATCTTCGAGGGCGGCAGCTATACACCGGACAACATGCAAGACCTGTTCCGCGGCCTCGGCAGCGACAACGCCGTCCTGCTCGACGGCGGTGGGTCGTCGGCGATCGTGTTGCGCCGTGACACGGGCGGCATGTGGGCGGGCGCGGGCTCGCCGCGCGGGTCGTGCGACACCCGGCAGGTGCTCTGCGATTCGCACGAACGGGCGCTGCCCAGCTGGCTGGCCTTCAACTAGCCGGCCCGAAGCGGAAGATCAGCAGGCTGGCCGCCACCACGGCCGCCGTGACCGCGAAGACCGGAGCGACGACGAATCGTGACATCGTCGCGCCCAGGAAGGCGCCGGCGCACATCGTCGACACGACGCTGAGGCGCAACGCCTGACGGGCGCCGCTCCCGCCGGCCAGGCGGCTGTCCAGACCAAGGCTGACGATCGTCGACGTCAGCACTGTGGTGGACAGTTCCTGGATGCCGAACTGGCGCGCGCTGGAGTGCTGCAGGCCGAAGGTGACCGCGAGAATGCCGATCATGATCAGCTTGGTGTTGTCGTGATACCGCAGGGCGCCGGTGCCGGCCAGCGTCGCCAATGCCAGCAAAAGGGCGATCTCCGTTGCCAATACGGTGGTGATCCACGCCCGCGTCCGGTCGGCGAAATGCCGCGACATCCGGCCGCTGAGGATCGTGGTGCAGACGAAGGTGGGCAGGGCTACCACGACCGCGGTCAGGTCGATACTCGTTCGAGGCGCCAGCCAAAAGCCCAGGAAGATAACGTTTCCCGTCATGTTGGCCACGAACACGTGTCCGAGCACCAGGATGCTGATCGAGTCCGCCAGGCCGGTGGCGAAGGTCAACAACAGCAGAGCCGCGACGGTCGAGCGCTCCGACACCGGCGAGGTAACGGCCATGGGTCGTAGCAGACCGCGCTAGACGTGCGGCGTCAAATCCAGCGACGTGATGGTCGTCATCCTGGTCACCAGCCATCGGTTCTTGGCGCGCTTGAGGAACAGCCGGTAGGACAGGTACTTCAGCGAGGGCACGTTCTTGGTCAACGGGCTGGTCGACGTGGTGTTGGTGTACACGATGACCACGGCGCTGGAGTCGTCGATCGATTCGACGGCCGCGCCCGTGACATCGGTGTGGTTGGTGATCTTGGCCTGCTTGTTGGGCGCCACGATGGCGTCGACGAACTTGCGGTACTGCGCCTCGAAATCCCCGCTGAGATAGCGTGACGCGCGGTCGGCGAGGGTGTCCATGTTCTCGGGCGTGTAGGTCCACAGCGTGGTGATCGCATCGGCCGCGGTCCGCGCCACTTTGAGTTTGGTTGCCGCGGCGGCACGATCGGCCAGGTATGGCTGCACGGTCGCACCTGCGAAGGCCGCCGATCCGACGAACAGCACCGCGGCCGCGATGACGGCGATCGCCAGCCGCTTGCCGGCCAGCCATCGCCGCTTCGTGCGAACGCCGGGTTGCGCGTCGGCGGCGGCATCGTCGTCCGTCGTGGATTCTTCTGCGGCAGAAGCGCCTTCGTCGGCGTTTGGCGAATCCGCGCGCCCCTCCGAGGCGGCGGTCTCGTCGGCGGCTAGATCACCTGCTGCAGGTTGCTGATCTTCCACTGCTTCCCTTCCTGCGTTGCGGTCGCCGTCCACCGGTTGGCGTTTTCCCAGACTTGTTTACCGTCGGGCGATTTGGTGCTGACCGCGGTCGCCACGATGACGGTCGCGCTGCCATCGTCGTTCCATCGCTCCACCCCCGCATCCAGGACGGTGCCGGTGGCCGGTTCGGCGCGGGCCACCTGCAGCAAGATCTCGTTCGCCTTGTCGCGGTACTCCTTGGCGAAGTCGCCGGTCGCCTGGGCGAGAACCCGTGTCACGTAGTCGTTGGCATGGAACGGGTCGATGGAGGTGAACTGCGTCATGAAGCCGGTCACGTAGCTGAGCACCTCGCGGTTCCTCGACGCGGCGCGCTCGCGGGATTCATGGTTGGCGAGCATCAGGCTGCACACCGTGATCGCGGCCGCCATGAAAACGGCGGCGACGGCGCTGGCCCACGCCAGGCCCCAGGGCCGCCCCGGCGGCACCGGGCTCGGGACCAGCAGGGGTTGCTCGTCCGGCGTGAACTTGCGGCGCGGGCTCACTTTTCGGCCCCGGCCGGTTTGGGCTTGGTGAGCACAGTGAGGTCGTCGACGAGCCAACGGCCGCCGTCCTTGGTGAACGTGACCCGGACGGTGGCGGAGATGTAGCGTTCGTCGGGTGCGGCGCCGCGCCGTCCCTGCATGAACATCAGCATCGTCGCCCGATCCGGCGACGCCGACTGGATCGCGTGGTCGGTCACCCAGTACTCGTTGATGACCGGGGTGCCCTTCTGCACCATGTCTTGCTGGGCGGCCAGCTGCTTGCGGTATTTGTCGGTCGCCAACGCCAGGGCGCGGGCGAAGTCGTCGTGCAACGACTTGGGGTCGTAGGTCAGCATTTGCGCGACGATCTTGGGCCCCTGCGTGTCGAGCTGGGCCCGGGCCCGGTCGGTGGCCCGATCGGGGGCGAACACCGCCGCGTAGCTGATCGCCGCGCCGGCGATGCACAGCGCGGTCGCGCCCAGCACCACGACGGTCGTCCACCGCCACACGCCGAATGCCGGCTCGGCGGGTTCCCGACGTCGCACCTCGGTGCGCAACAGCATGTCGGCGAAGGTGCGGCGCCCCGAATCCCACAGCGGCCAAAGCCATCCCACCACCGAGACGGTGTCGAGCAGGTGGGCCAGGTCGCGCAGCAGCAGCGCCCACGGCCCGACGGGCTCGCCATCGCGCCGCGCGACCGCCACGCCGAAGAGGGCCCGCCCCACGCTCCAGCCGGTGACCGTCGGCAACAGCAGCCGGTTCGCCAGCACCAGCAGGATCACGATCCCGATGGCCGCGATGCAGAGCCACCACCACACGCCTCGCGGCGGAACGGTGAAGAACACCAGCGCCATCGTGGCCACCGCGGCGGCACCCGGCAGCACGTCGACGGCGAACGCACCGGCGCGAAGATGCCAGGGCGCCAGGGCATTCGAAGTGGGCTCCTGGGCGGCCGTGGCCGGTGGCTTCTCGACCACCACCGTCACTTCGTCACCTGGTCGAGCTTGGCGATCTTGTATTGCCCTTCGGCCATCGCCATTTTCACCCGCAGGCGGTAGCCGGTTTCGTTCTGCGTCTGGTCGTTGGCGACCTTGACGCGCACCGCCACCAGCACATCGACGGAACCGTCGGGATTGTTGCGTTCGACGGCGGCCCGCATGTCGGAGACCTGGACATGGACGTTGGCGGCCTGATACGCCTGGACGAGCATGCTGGTGTAGAGCAGCGCCTGGGAGCGGAATGCGTCGGTGCCGCAGTCGATGATCTTCTGTTCGCTCGCGGCCATCGCGTTGGTGTCGGGGGCCTGGGTCGCCGAGACGCAGTCGACGGCGGCCTTGAGCGCCGCGGCGTCATTTCGGGCGATCGCCTGGCTTTCGTGGTGGTAACGCAACGCGAAGTAACCGCCGGCGCCGGCGGCCGCGGCGCAGAGCACGAGCGCAGCGGCGATGCCGGCCAGCCAGCCCCGGCCCAACCGCGACGGGCGGCGCTCGGCGGCGGCCTCATCGGGTGCGGCCTCGGGACTGGTCTCCTCGCTTGCGCCCTCCGGTTCGGCGGGCTCATCGGCGGCCACCGCTGGGCTGATCTGCTCGGCTCCGCCCTCGGATTCTGACGAATCCTCCGCCGTCACCTCCGGACTAATCTGCTCGGCTCCGCCCTCGGATTCTGACGAATCCTCGGCCGTCACCTCCGGGCTGATCGGCTCGGCTCCGCCCTCGGATTCTGACGAATCCTCGGCCGTCACCTCCGGGCTGATCGGGTCGGCGGCGACCGCCGGGTCCTGGTTCTTCGAACGCCGTCTGCTCAGACGACGAAGCTTCGGCATCGGTGGGGGGTTCAGCCGGCTGGTGCCAGCATCTCCTTCCATCCGTCGTCTCCTGTTCTGGCCGAGTTTTCGACAGAGTATTTAACCCCGTCTGGCCCTACCAGTTCACCGCTTTGAGGGCTGTAGGTCGCCACCGGTGGTCCGCTGGGGGTGTAAACACACGGGTTGGGCTGCTGGCCGTTGCACTGCACCGTACCCGACCCCGGTCGCGACAACGGGTCGCTGGTCGGCGGGGGCGTACCCGACACCCGGTCGGAGGGGGCGGGGTTGAGGCCGGTGTCGATCGACGGCGCCGGGATCACCTGGCCCGGCTTCACCGGTTGGTCACAGCGGGCCGAGGGGGCGGGGCAGGTCAGGATCTGGTTGGGATCGCCGTACCAGGGGTTGGTACCCGCCGGCACGTACGGCTTGGGGTCGCGGCATTCCCGCGGCGTGGCCGCCCGCTTGCCCTCGATGTCCGTACACGGGATGTTGCGCGACCCGCGCACGCTGTTGGCCGGGGTGTCCATCGGAATCTTGCAATAGGTGCCCGACGGCAACGGCTGGATGCTGGTGTCGGCCGGGGACCGCCACTCCGATGCCGGGATGAAGCCGGTCAGGCACGGCGGCGGCTGGTTGATCGACAACGCCAGGTCCAGTGCCGCCATGTTCGGGAACGGCGCCGCCACCGTCTGGGCGATCGACGCGCCCTGCGGCAGGAACACCAGCACCTGCTCGACGCCGGTGTGGTACCGCTTGAGCAGGTCGAACACCACCTCGAGGTTGGCCAGCGTCTGCGGCAGCGAATCCCGCACGTCGCTGAACACCTCGTTGACCTGGTCGGCCGTCGGCGCCGCCTGGCGCAGCACGCTTTTCACGTGCTGGTCTTCCTGGGCGGACTGGGCGCCCAGCCTGTTCAGGTTGCGCGCCCAGCGCTCGATGGCATCACCGGACTTGACCTGGCTGTCGAGGATCGGTCCCGAGTTCTGGATGATGTCGTTGACGTCGGTGATGTTGGTCTTGAAATCGCCGACGATCGCCTGAGTGGAATCCACCAACCGCTGCAGGGCGGGACCCAGTCCGCCGACGGATTGCGCTGTCTCGTCCAGCAATTGGGCGATCTTGTCCTTGGGCAGCACGGCGAGCCCGCGGTTCGCCGTGTCCAGCGCCGGGCCGATCTCGGCCGGCACCGTGCCCTTGGTGATCGTCTGACCGTCCGACAAGAACTTGCCCGGGTTCCCGGTCGACTCCAGGTCCAGGTATTGCTCACCGACGGCCGACACCGAATGCACGTTGGCCGTCGCGTCGGTGGGGATCTTGTAGCGGCTGTCGATGCTCATCGTCGCCTCGGCGCCGCGCTCGGTCGGTTCGACGTCGGTGACCTTGCCGATGGTGATGCCGCGATACGTCACGTTCGCCGTCGGATACAGGCCGCCCGACGCGGGCAGCTCGGCCTTCAGCGTGTACCGGCCGACGCCGACCAGGCTCGGGATCTGCAGGTAGTACACCCCGAGCACGAGCAGCGAGATGACCGTCAGGATCCCGAACGCGATCAGCTGGCGTCTGACGAAAGGAGTCAGCAATTCCTGTCCCCCCTTTCCACCAGTGGCCCGCCGGGCGCGTCATTCGGGTTCGGCGTGTAGCGGACGTCGGGGATCATCGTCTCGGGATCACGCCCGAACGACTGCTCGAGCGCGCGCAGGGCCCCCGACAGTCCGGTGCCGGTGAGGAACGCGTTGTCCACCGAGCTGTAGGTCACGTCGAGCGTCAGCGAAATGTTGATGTAGTCGCCGCGGAAGATCTTCGGCACCGTGTCGATGTCGAACGGCTGCGTGAGGATCAGCTTCAGCGCACCGATCAGATACGGCGAGGCGCGGCCCAGCTCTTTGAGCGGGCATTGCAGTGCCTGCAGGTCGGTGTGCAGGGGCCCGCGGGCTTCCGACAGGTACTGGTCGGCGGCCTGGCTGAGGCGTCCCACCGCGTCGACGGCGTTGATCAGCAGGTTCTTGGTGTCGGCGAAATGCTTGACCAGCGGCGGGATGTCGGTCAGCACCCGGTCGAGGACGTCGGCCCGGTTGCCGACGTAGCCCAGGAGCCGGTTGGTCGAGTCGATCGCGTGGGTGATGTCGTCGCGCTGCGCGTTGAGCTGGCTGGTGAAGGTGTCCAGTTTGCCCAGGAAGGACCGGATCGCCTCGCCGCGGCCGTTGAAGATGTTGTAGACCTCGTTCTGCAGCACCTCCAGGTTGGGGATGCCGCCGCCGCGCAGGATCAGCGATAGGCTCGCCAAGGTCTGCTCGGTGGTCGGATACGCCGAGGAATTCTTCAGCGGGATGGTGTCGCCATCCTTGAGCAGCTGCGGCGACGGGCTCGGCGGCGAGGCGAGCTCGACGTGCTGGGAACCCAGCAGCGAGGTCTGCCCGATCTTGGCGGTGGCGTTCTTCGGCAGCTTGACGCTCTTGTCGACGCCCAGGGTCAACGTGGCAATCCAGTTCTTCAGCTCGATCTTCTTGATCGACCCGACGAAGACGTCGGCCACCATCACCTTGCTGTTGCCGTTGATCGCCAGCGTGTCGGGTACCTGCACGTAGAGCGTCATGGCACCCGAGCCGCTGCCTGGGCCACCCGGGATCGCGACGTTGGAGATCCCACGCCAGCCGCACGAACTCAACACCAGTGCGGCCACCAGCAGGACCAGCCCCTGCCAGGCCCCGCGGCGAACCAGTCTCACCGACCTCACTGGCCGTCGGTTCGGCTTGCTCCTCGCGCGTACCGCGCTCGTCCCGCGCCTCAGTGCTAGACGGTTCGGCTTGCTCCTCGCGCGTACCGCGCTCGTCCCGCGCCTCACTGGCCACCCCCGAGGTCAGCGGGGACAGCCGGCCCACCCGCGTTGGGTGCGGGCGCCGCGACCGGCGCCGGCGTCGGGGCCACTGGGCCCGGGGCCACGTCGGGTCCAGGCGGCGGCGGCTGGATCGGCACCGGCGCGTTCAGGCCGATGGGCGGCACGATCGGGTTCTCGTCGTAGGCGTTCGGCGGTCCCGGCGGAGTCTGCAGGTTCGACTGGACCGGCGCGATGTTGGGGCCCCCCATGAGTTCGGCCAGCGAATCCGGCGTCATCAGGCCCGCGGTGATCGGCCCGACCTGCTGGCCCTGCATCCCGGGCGCCACGATCCAGCCGGGCTGGGTGTTGCGGTGCGACGTCGGGGTGTCTGGAACCCAGATGCCGGGCACAGTGGTGTCCTTGTATCCGTTCGGCGGGTGCAGCCGGTCCTCCGAATAGGCCACTTCCTTGGGCAGGGTCTCGGCGGTGCTGAACAGGTTGGCACCGAACGGCAGGTAGTTGAACTTGATGGCGTCGAGGATCGGCGCCAGGTATTGCGCGCACAACTCCGCGGACTCCTGGTAGCCGAGCCGGCTGCCCGCCTGGATCGAGCTGCAGATGAACTGCATCGGGTTGGCGAAGTTCGTGATCGCCGGGATGGCGACCACCGATCCGTGCGACGGGTGATAGATCTGGTTGATGTTCGCCGCGGCCGTCGGCAGGACGTGCAACGCGGTCTCCAGCCCGTTGAGCGGATCGGGCTGCAGGATCGTGTTAGTCACCGTCGCCAGGTTGTTGATGTCGTAGGTCAGCACCTCGCGGTTCTTGTTCAGGAACGGGCGCACCGTGGACAGCAGGCCGTCGAACTGCTCGATCGCGTTCGACAGGTCGCTGTCGTTGTGCGCGAGCCGCGTGGTGAACTCCGCCAGGTTCTGGTTCAGCGCGACGAACTGCTGGTCGTCCTTGTGCAGCGCGTTGACGAACAGCGCCAGGCTCTTCACCACGGCGAAGAAGTCGCCGCGGCCCTCGTTGAGCGCGGTGAGCGCCTGCGACAGGTTGCTCAGCGTGGTGTTGAACTCCTTGCCCTTGCCGGCCAGCCCGTTGGCATAGGACTCGATGACCTCACCGAAAGGTCCGGTCGGCTGCTCCGGCGTCGGGCCCAGCTTGGAGATGATGTTCGTGATGCTGTTGCGCAGCTGGTCCCACTCCACCGGGACCTGCGTGCGGTCCTCGGGGATCACCGCGTTGTCGGCCAGCACCGGCCCACCCTTGTAGGGCGGCTCCAACTGGATGGCCCGCGACGCCACCAGCGTCGGGTTCAGGATCACCGCGTTGGCGTTGGCGGGAACCCGGTACTTGTTCTCGTAGTGGAAGGTGACCTTCATCTTGTCGCCGGCCGGCTCGATCTTGTCGATCGCGCCCACCCGCAACCCCATGATCTGGACCTTGTCCCCCGGGTAGAGCGCGTTCGCCGCCGGGAAGTAGGCCACCACCGTGTTGTTGGTCAGCTTCTCGAAAAGCCGCCAGCCGACGAACCCGACGACCACGGCCAGCACGATCACCAGCGACCCGAGGATGACGGTCGCCCGGGTCAGCTTCGGTAGCCGGATGTTCCGGATGTCAAAGGCGGTGCTCAATTCTGGCTACCTCCCCCGGCAGCGCCGCTGCCTCCCGCTCCGCCTGGGTTGATGAACGGCGCCGGCAATTGCGCGCCCGGTCCGGGCGGCGCCGCCGGTCCCGGCGGGAACCCGGGCGCGAACGTCGACGGCGGCGGCGTCGGTCCGGCCGGCGCCAGGTTCTCGGTGCGCGCGCCCGGCGGTGCCTGCGCCGGCAGCGGCACGGGCGTCCCCGGGACGTCCGGGGGCGGGTCGCCCGGCCGGCCGGCGATCGGGATGCCCGGCGTGGGCGGCAGACCGTCGGGGTTCGGCGGCGAGGTCAGCACGTCGACCGGCGCCGGGAAGCCCGGCCCGCCGAACGGTCCGATGCCCCCACCGGCGCACGGCAGCGGATTCCACGGCCGCGGCAGACCCTCGTCGCCGACGGTCACGTTGCCGCCCGGGTTGGCCGGGGTGTAGGAGCAGGGCGACCCTGGCGGGACGGCCGGCCCCGGGTGCTCCGGCGTCCCCTCCAGCACCGGGGGTGCCGGCGGCGGTGCCCCGTTGGGGAATCGGGTGCCGTTGGGATCGGGCCACCGGAACTCCGGCAGGCCGGCGCTGCGCCAGAAGTTCTCCGGGTCGATGCCGCGCTTCTTGAAGGCGGCGTCAACCCACGGCTGGATGATCTGGTACAGCGCGAGGTTGTGCAGGACCACCTTGAAGAACGGTCCCGACGCGATGGCCTCGTTCAGCGACGGCAGGAACTTGCCGACCTCGGTGAGCCCGGCGGCGACGTCGTCCTTGCGCTCCTTCAAGATGTCGCTGACCGTGCGCAGCTGTTCGAGCACGTGGTTGAGGTTCGGGTTGTCGTTGATAAAGCCCTTGACCTGTTCGGAGAAGGCGGCGACGTTCGCCAACAACGCATTGATGGCCTGGCCGCGTTCGTTGAAGGCGGCCAGCAGCGTCTTCGTGTTGACCAGCAGGCGATCGACCTGCTCGCTGCGGTCACCGAGGACGCTGGCCACCTGGTTGGCCTGGGCGAGCAGATGCTTGACCTGCTCGTCGCGCTTTCCGATCGTGTCGGAGAACTTGGCGACGCCGTCGAGCGCCGCGCTCAGGTGCGGGTAGGTCTGGTCGATGGTCTGCGACAGGACGTGCAGCGATTCCTTGACCGTGTCGATGTTCCAGCCCTGGGCCGCCTTGGTGACGTCGAAGAACGCGTCATAGATCTGGTAGGGCGTCGTGCTCTGCCCAATCGGTAACGAGTTTCCGGGCCTCAGTTGCTGATTGCCCCGGTTCTCGACCTCGAGGATCTTCTTCCCCAGGATCGTGTCCGTCTTGATCGCCAGCCGGCTCTCGGTGCCGATGGATGCGGTGCCGAGATTGAATTTGACCAGGATGTGGTCGTTTTCGATGCTGATGGCCTCGACCTTGCCGACGTCCACGCCGGCGATCCGCACCTTGTCACCCACCCCGATGCCCCCGGTATCGGTGAACTGGCCGTAGTAGTGCGGCTTCGCCATCAGCATGGGCACGCTGGTGAAGCTCTGACCCACGCCGATGACGAGCAGGGTCACGATGATGCCCATCAGCCCGATGCGAACCCGGTTGGGCGGTTCCAGTGTTCTCATTGCGGCGTGCACCTACCCGTCGGCTGCTGGAATAGCCGGACCGTGCGGACCGGGCCGCCGCCCTGCAAACCGTTGATCTTGAGCGTGATGTCGCAGGCGTAGAAGTTCACGAAGTCGCCGTAGGAGCCGATGGCGCGTCCGATCATGTTCAAGGCGGTGGGCACCCTCTTGAGGTAGTCGTTGAGGCCGTCGCGCTGGTCGATGAGCGGCTGCTGGATCGCGTCCAGATAGTTGAGCGTCTTGTGCAGCAGCCCGCGGTCCTCAGCGAGCAGGTCGGCGACCGTGCCGGCGGCGTTGCTGATGTGCGCGGTCCCGCCGGCCAACTGGTCGCCGTGGTCCTTCAGCCCGGTGATGAGCACCTCGAGGTTGTTGACCGTCTGGTCGAACTGCTGCCGGTGGCGGACCGTGGTGTCCAGCACGATGTTCAGGTTCTTGATGACCTCGCCGATGGCCTGGTCGCGCTCACCGAGCTGGTTGGTCAGCTGCGCGGTTTGGTCGAGGATGTCGTTGATGGTGCCGCCCTGGCCCTGGAACACCGTGATCAGAGACGTCGCGATGGTGTTCACCTTCTGCGGGTCCAGCGCGCGGAACAGCGGCTTGAAACCACCGATCAGGGCGTCCAGGTCCAGCGCCGGCGAGGTCCGCGACACCGGGATGAAGCCGCCCTTGGGCAGGATCTTGTCGGCGCCCTCGCCCTCGCCACGCTTGAGCTCGAGGTAGCGGTTACCGATCAGGTCGAGGTAGCGGATCTGCGCGGTCGTCGACTGGTACAGCGGCACCGAGCGGTCGACGTTGAACTTCACCCGCGCCCGCTTGCCGCCGTCGGCCAGCTCGACCGAGTCGACCTTGCCGATCTCCACCCCGGAGGCGCGGACGAACTGGCCCGCCCGCAGCCCGCTGGCGTTGGCGAACTCGGCCGAGTACGAGGTCGTGCGGTCAAAACGCATCTGACCGAACACGACGATGATCATCACAGTGAAGATCAGCAGCACCAACGAGAAGATGCTGAGCCTGACGATGGTTCCGGTGATTTTCATGGGTTGATCGTGTTATCCCCTACTTGGCGGCCCCACACGTACTCGATGGCGTACGGGGAGCCGGTGTCGAGGTGGTTGTACGGCGCGATGCTGTTGCCGCTGTCCATCACCAATTCCGGTGCGGGCCACAGGTCGTGGGTGATCTGCTGCCAGCAACCGGGGGCGCCCCCCGGCCCGCCGCGCGCGTTCACCCGCGGCAGGTTCTCCGGGTAGGTGTACGGGTTGGGCGCGCCGCCGACCACGCCGGCCAGCCCGCCG
>NZ_LZJM01000156.1:0-689 GCF_001667665.1 Mycobacterium sp. E342 | reverse complement strand
CGGTGCACCTCATCGGGGCCGTCGACGATGCGGCTCATTCTCGCCTCTGAGAGCCAGGCCGCCAACGGCAGGTCGTGGGTGTAGCCCAAGGACCCGTGTATCTGCAACGCCGTGTCGATCACCTCGATCAGCATGTTGGCGATATAGGTTTTGGCCATCGAGTTCTCGATGCGCAGGTCGTGCCCGTGCTCCATTTTGTAGGCCAGGTGCAGGATCATCAGTCGCGTGATGTAGAGCTTCTCGGCGCAATCGGCGAGCATCCACTGGATGCCTTGCCGATCGGCGACGCGCTTGCCGAAGGTGACACGCTCGCACGCACGTGCGGTGGCCATATCCAAGGCTGCCTGAGCTTTGGCCACGCTCCACATCCCGTGCCGGAGCCGGCCGTATCCGAGCCGATGCTGCCCCATCGCAAAGCCCTCGCCACGGCCGCCGAGAATGTTCTCGTCGGGGACAACGAGGTCGTTGATGCGCACTTCGGCGTGGCCCATCTGGATTTCGCCCTGGTAGGTGGGGATATCGGATTCGCCCATGATAGGGATATTGCGGACGATCTCGAAACCCGCGTTGGGCAGCTCCACCAAGAAGGTGGTGTATTGCCGATGACGAGGGGCGTCGGGATCGGTCTTGGCCATCACCAGTGCCAGCTGAGAAATGGACGCCCCTGAGGTGTACCACTTCTCGCCGTT
>NZ_LZJM01000155.1:0-719 GCF_001667665.1 Mycobacterium sp. E342 | reverse complement strand
GGGGTGGTCGGGGAACTCTATGTGGCCGGTCATGGTGTGGGGGTGGGGTATTGGGGCCGCTCACCATTGACCGCGTCGCGGTTTGTGGCGTGTCCCTTCACCGGGGCACCGGGGGCACGGATGTATCGCACCGGGGATCTCGTGTGTTGGGGCCCCGATGGGCAGTTGCAGTATGTGGGCCGTGTTGATGAGCAGGTCAAAATCCGCGGGTATCGCATCGAATTGGGTGAAATCCGCACCGCCCTGGCCAACGTGGAGGGTGTCGATCAGGCGGTGGTGATCGCCCGCGAGGACCACCCCGGGGATAAACGCCTGATCGGCTACATCACCGAATCTGATTCGGGGGCAGTCGATCCGGCCACCATCCGCACCCAACTCGCGCAGCGGCTACCCGCCTATATGGTGCCGGCCGCGATCATGGTGCTCGACGCCCTCCCACTAACAGTCAACGGCAAACTCGACACCCGCGCCCTACCCGCCCCCGACTACACCGGTGAGGGGTATCGCGCCCCGGGCAGTCTGCTCGAGGAAGTCCTGGCCGGCATTTATGCCCAAGTGCTTGGTCTGGAGCGGGTCGGGGTCGATGACTCGTTCTTCGATCTGGGTGGGGACTCGTTGTCGGCGATGCGGCTGATCGCGGCCATCAATAATTCTTTGGATGCTGACTTGTCGGTGCGGGCGGTGTTTGAGGCGCCCACCATCGCCCAGTTGGCACCCCG